>JAEUWI010000021.1 GCA_016791475.1 Candidatus Hydrogenedentota bacterium | reverse complement strand
AACTGTCAACTGTCAACTGTCAACTGTCAACTGTCAACTGTCAACTGTCAACTGTCAACTGTCAACTGTCAACTGCTACCATGCCGCCATGGAAACCTCACCCCGAAACAGTACCCTGGCCACGCTGCCCCGCGACCTCCTTCAGTCGCGCGAGCTGCTGATGGATCTTGTGCGCAAGGACCTGCGCGTGCGCTATCGCTATGCCGTCGCGGGCTTCCTCTGGGCCGCCCTGGAGCCACTGGCTTACATGGCCGTGCTCACCTTCGTTTTTCAATGGGTGATGGCGCCGCGCACGGGCACCGCCATGTTCGGCGAGGACGTCCCCTATGCCATGGGCCTGCTCTGTGGCCTGGTCTTCTGGCAGTTTTCCGCCCACGCACTCACCGCCGCGACAAACAGCCTCATCGACAACCAGCATCTCGTGAAGAAAGTAAACTTCACGCGGGAGATCGTGCCCCTCGCCGCCTTCGGCTATCCCTGCGTCGCGCTGCTGATCGGCTTTGTGATTCTTATCGCCGTCCATCTCGCGCTGGGCGGGCATTTAGGTCTGGGCCTCCTCTGGCTTCCAGTGCTATTCGGACTGCAATTTGCCATCACCCTGGGCCTCGCGCTCATCGCCGCCGCAGGCAATGTGCGCTATCGCGATGTGGGCTATCTGGTCAGTGTGGTGCTCGTGCTGGGCTTCTACGCCTCGCCCGTCTTCTACGATCTCGACTGGGTGCTCGCCGCGGCAGGCGCGGGAAGCATTCCGGGATCCGTTACCACCCTCTACCTTACCAATCCCATGACGGAATTGCTGGAGGCCTATCGCCAGATCATTCTGGAAGGGCGCAGTCCCGATTTGTGGCTCCTGGCCTGGCCATTCATCTTCGCGGCTGTGACGCTGCCCACGGGCGCCATCGTATTTCGTCGCAGCGCATCGCGCTTTTCGGATTACCTGTAATGCCAATCATCGATGCCCGAGCGATCACGAAGACTTACCCCCACTCGGGGCGCGGCGTGCTGCTGGGTCGTGGCGGAATCGCGTCGTGGTTTGGACCCAAGGCTTCGCCGCGACAGGCCCTGGCCCCCATGACGCTTTCCATTGAAGCGGGTGAGTCCGTGGGCATCATCGGACGCAACGGATCGGGCAAGAGTACCCTGCTCAAGCTCATCGCGGGTGTTTCATCGCCCTCCTCGGGCACCCTCGCCGTTCACGGCCGCGTGGCCAGTCTCCTGGAGCTCGGCGCGGGCTTCCACCCCATGCTCACGGGCCGGGAGAATGTCTACCTCAATGCGGGGCTTCTGGGCATGCGCCACGCCCAGACCGATGCCTGCTTCGACGCCATCGTGGACTTCGCGGAGATGGGCGAGTTCATCGATCAGACCGTGGACACCTACAGCAGTGGCATGTATGTGCGCCTGGCCTTCTCTGTGGCGATCCATACGAACCCCGATATCTTTCTGGTGGACGAAGTGCTCTCCGTGGGTGATGAAGGATTCCAGCGCAAGTGTCGCGCGCGGATTCTGGAACTAAAGAATGCGGGGAAGACGATTCTCTTTGTGTCTCATGACCTTGGGATTGTGAACACCCTGTGCGACCGGGTGATTCTGCTGGATCAGGGACAGGTGATCTCGCGCGGCGGCGCCCAGACCACCATCGATTTTTACTTGCGCCAGATTGGTCATGCCTCGGCGGTGCACCGGCTGGCCTCGGGCAACACCGAGGCGATCTTCAACCATGGCCGCCTTTCCATCTTCCACGCGCAGCGCGAGGTCACCGCACCCGCGGGTATCAAGGCGCAGTTCTTCAGCCTGGGGCAGTACCACGAATCCACGGTGGCGGAGTGGCGTCTCATAAAGGCCACGGAGACGGAGCTGGAAGCAGCGGGTGTGCTGCCTCGGCTACCAGTCACGATTTTTCTGCACGTTCGGATAGAGGCGGACGCGGTGAGCGTCGAGACATCGTGGGAGAATCACCGTCCCATCGAGCTCAGTTACGCGGCGCTGCAATGCTTCTTCCCCACCTCCTTCACCCGCTGGCAGTTTGGCGCGGACGCGGGTGGCTTTCCGGCAATCACCTTTAATGACCGGCAATGGAGTAATGTCGTTCCGGCAACCCATGAGCCAGGGGATTGCTACCTGTTGGAGGATGCGGAAGGAACCACGGCCCTGCGCATCACCTGCGAGGGCAACGCCGTACCACTCCAGTTGGACAACACGGACTACCTGGCCCAGGCGCGTCTGGCCCATGTTACGGAGGCCTTTCCGTCTTCGTTGTGCCCCCTGCCGCCGGGCAGACGATCCCTTGCGTCCCTGGCAATCGATTGCGGTTGCCATGGCGAAGCCGCCGAAATGGCGCGTCAAGACGCGCTTTCGGCGCGCTCGATTCACTTAGCGCGCGGCTTTGCCCGCATGGACGCGGGAGCGATTGCCATCGTTGGAGAAGAGGGTCCACGTTCGGCTGGCCTGCATCTCCATGTGCAGATCAAAGTGGATGGGCTGTGGATGCTCAGCCAAGGACTCCAGTGGGATACCCCGCACCTGGATAACGCGCGGGTGGTGGCAACGGGCCGTTCCATGCGGCTGCCATTCTCGCTCGAATGGAGCATGGCACACGCTGAAATCGAACTGACGCTGAATGCGGCACTGATTGTCGAAAGGCCGCTGCTTCTCGACGAGTACAATATCTCCCTGAACCTGACCGGTGCCTTCACGGACTGGAAAACATCGGAAGAATCAGGCCATTTCGAAGTCGACGCGCCTGTGAACGGCTGGCGACACCTCAACACCCGCTTCGCGCCGGGAGACTGGATTCAGGCGTCCTCCGCGACGTTGCCCGCCATCACCCTGCGGGGATACTCAACACTCGGCACCATCCACCCCACCGCGATCCTCACGGGCGGCGGGCACAGTGGCCCCCTGCTCCAACTCCTGTGCAGCCCCGGGCAAGCGGGGCGCTTCACGTTGCAACCGGGACGGCACGAATTGTTTTCAGGGCGGGTTACCGTGGAGCTGGATACTGAAAAATGAGCCGAGGCATCGCATTAGATATCCGAAGTCGTGCCACGCGATCCGGCAACGCCGGTTCGTGTGCGTATGGCGAGGTTTTCGCCATTCCGCCCACGAAATCTGGAAGGAACGGCACAACGGATCTTGGACATTCCTGTCCGAGGCAAAGTGGACATCTGCAATCACAGCGACTTCCAACCTCGTGGCAATTCTTAGAGGCCGTGAATTTTCCCGCCAAAGCAGTCGCCAATCGGGAGCGCGGGTTTTCTTACCCGCGTATCGTGCGACGAAGTCGCACGAAAGTCACGGACTGGAAAGTCCGTGCTCCCGCTGGCCGATGCTTTTATGATCTCTCCGCGCAATCAAGGTATTTCGCAAGAGCAGAGTCAAATCACCCACAAGCTCCCCCGCTGCGCTCCGCCGCGTGTGGGTGGCCCCCGGAGATCGCTTCGGAGCACCACGTCACACAATCGCCTCCGTGGAACACGACGCTCGCGCTGACCCGTGATCGCTGCATCGAATTTCCCTCCTTCATGGCACACGAATCGGCGTTGCCGAATCGCGTGGCACGACCTGGGAGCCACCTCGACAGACCGGTTGTTTCTCTCATTGGAAACGCGCTATGAATCCCGCCGTCTCCGTTGTTGTCCCCGCGTACAATCAGGCCCGCCTGCTCGCTCGCCTGCTCGACTCGCTTACCACCTTGGTCAATGCGCCGTCCTTTGAGATCATCATCGTCGACGACGCCTCGCCCGACGCCACCGGGCCCGTAGTGGCGGCGTGGATCGCCGCTCATCCGGAAATCTCCTGCCGTTATTTTCGACAGGACCGCAACCAGGGCCCCGGCGCGGCGCGCAATCGCGGCGTGGAAGAAGCCCAAGGCGAATTCGTGGCATTTACCGATACGGATTGTGTTGTGGGTGAGCACTGGCTTTCCGCCCTCATTGCGGGTTTCACCAGCGACGCTATCGCAGGCGTGGGTGGGCCGGTCGCGCCTTACAATGCCGAGAGTCTCTTCGCACTGTACAACACGGTCAATAGCAGCCTACAGCCCATCGTCTCCGAGCACTTCCCCATCCCCTATCTCGTGACCTGCAATTGCGTTTACCGGCGCGACGTTCTTCGTGAAGCCGGGGGATTCCCGTCCGACATTCCCACGCCAGGCGGCGAAGATGTTGCCGCGAGCATCGCCCTCTACAAACGGGGCTACCGCTTCGCCTTTGCGCCCGATGCGCGGGTTCGCCATGACTACCGCGATACGTGGAAGAGTTTTCGCCGCACATGGAAGAACTACGGCTTCGGCTGCGGCCTCGTGGCGCGGCGCATGCTCAGTCCCGCCGAGCGCAATCCCGAGTGGCAACAATGGGAAGGCGACAACCACTGGAGCGTGCTGTCCATTCGCCCCACCGTAACGGGGGTACGCTCGCTATTCAAGGACCTCCGCTGGTTCTGGGGCCGCACCGCAGGGCACAACCTGGAAGTGCCGGAGCGCGCGCAGCTAGTGCTTGTCCGAGCCGTGGAGCGCATTTGCTACTACGAAGGCTGGAAGTGCGCAGCACGGCGCTGTCACGCCGCACATATCATGGATCCATCGGACCGATCAGACGGATCGGACTGATCGATTGAAGAACGATCGACCTTCGCTTGCAATCTCTGCTTTGCGCCCCGCATGATCCTTCCCGGCAGGCAGGCCCGTCGTTTGCGCTGCCGGAATCGGCCCGTACCGGGCTACGGACCCCTTTGTGACCACAGCCGCGACTGACATATCCCGCCCCGGAAAAGCCTCCGCTCTGCCGTCCGTTCGCGGACTGGTCCTGGGCCAGAATCGTCGCGGCGAGGTGGTGGAACTCACCACCCTGCGCCAGTGGCTGCGACTGAGCGCGGAAGCCCAACTGGTTCGCAAGGTCGACTATTGGGAACCCGTGGCGACTTCCGCTCGGGTCCTCCCCATGCTTGAGGAAGCAACCCATCTGGGCCTGCAATTGTCGTTACGGACAACGTCCGCCACGCCCCTGCCCCTTCTGCCCGAGCTGCGCGATGCCGGCCTGTTCGATGTGCTGCTTTGCGTTGATGTCGTCGATGTCGATGTCATTTCCCGCTGGGCGCAGGCCTGCGTTGAGGCCCACCTGCCCCTGCGTGTTCAACTACTTGCCACCGCCATCCCCGAGACGCCCTCCGGCGCGCTCGTGGCGGCCCTGGGCAAGGCGAAGCACATCTCCATGGCGCTTGAGGACCCGATCTCGCCTGGTGCGTCCCGCCCCGCGCTCGAAAACATCATGGCCCTGGCCAAGGCATTGGCCGACGCCGAAGTCGCGGTTCATCTGCTGGATCTGCCTTTCTGCGCTGTCCCGGAGCGCCTTTGGCCCTGGGTGGTTAACGAAGCACAGCGCCTTGCAACGCCCCAGCACTACCAGCCCGCCGCACTCGATTTCGCGCTGAAGATGGCCCCGCTGTCATCGCGCCGCATTCACCAGGCGGTAGAGCTTTCCCTGGGGCAGGGCGCCTCCTTTCACAATCTCATCGACAACGCGGTGCTCCCGTGGATCCTGGAGAAGCCCCGCTGGTTCTTCTGGCTCTGGTTCCTCCACAAGCTCACGCGGCGGCTTCCCCTGCGCCGATCGGTTCCCGCGCCGCTGCCGGAGGATCTCTCCGCACTGGAGCATGCCCTCGCCGATCATCGGGCCGCGCGCGCGCGCTATCTTGGTCCGCAATGCGCCACCTGTCGCCTCCACCCGGTCTGCGATCATCCGGGCGAATCGTTCAAGCGCGCCTTCCCAGGTCATCCGCTCATCCCGGTCAGCGGCGAGGCAACTCACGATCCGCTGGTTTTTCTATCCGAGGGTGCGACGTGGCATGACCCCATCGACACGGAACGGCTCGATCTCCCCGAAAAACGCCTTTCATTGGCGGAGGAAGCCCGACGTCGCATCGCCGGGGAAACGCCCACGCGCGAGATACCGGCGGAAAGCTACTGTATCGAGCACCACGCCACCCACCGGATGCCCGCTTCCGTGCGCTGGTTTTCCTTTTCAACCGCCGAAATGCAGAGCACGGTCCTCGCGCGCCTCTCCCCGCCCTTTACCCTGGCGCTAACCGTTGGCGGGGGCATTGCGGACGCGGTCGGCTTCAGCGTTGGACGCACCGCGCGGATCCTGTGTCCTATGACCGCCTACGACCACCAGATCGTGCTCCATGTGGACGCCCAGGGCCAGTACGTGCTTCTCCGCGATGGCGTCACCGTGCCCCCGGCAACCTTGCACGATGCCCATCGCGTACCCGAACGCCTCGGCAGCGTGGTGGAGCCGCGCATCGCCCTGATCAATGTAGATGGGCAGATTGTGACCCAGACCGTGCTGCTCTGGGAGAACAAGACACAGACCACTGTCGCAACGGCACGGCACTCCGTCGTGATCGTGTGCTCCCGCTTCTCACGGAGGCTCCAAGCGGCCCTGCAGGCCCTCGCGCACCAGCAGGGGCCCCAGCCCGGTGAACTGGAAGTGATCGTGGCCTACGTGCCCGGCATCGACGCCACAGACGACGTGCTGGACAGCCTCCAGGCGGTCTACCCCGCGCTGACGCTCCGCCGCATCCCTTTCGCCCCGGATCGCCTGCGGGCGAAGGGCTTTCTCATCAATGAATGTACGGCCCTGGCCTCGGGCGAGTGGATCACGCTGCTGGATGCGGACATCCTCCTGCCGCCCGACTATTTCGTGCGATTGGACGCGCTGGAGGCCGAAGTTGTCTTCGCAGCGCCCGAGGGGCGGCACATGCTGGACGCCACGGCGACTGCGCGTATCCTTCTGGGCGAAATCCGGCCCTGGGATCATTATAATGAGCTCCGCCAGCAGGCAGCGGAGTACCGCCATCATGAATCCGATGGGGTGCCGCCGGGCTTCTGCCAGAGTGTACGCCGCCGGGTCTTCGATTCGGTCCGCTATGAAGAGCTGGACCACTTCGAGGGTTCGGACTGGTGGTTCAGCAGGCGGGTCATGGATCAGTTCGGACCCGTGCGGCGATTGGATGGGATGGCCGTGCTGCATCTGGATCACGGGGGCAGCCAGTGGTACGGGACGGGGAAACAACGTTGAGCGTTTGGTTTGATTCGAGTCCCAGCGGGTGTGCGCCATGCGCATAGCTCTGGTGGACCTGCTGTTTTCGTGGCCGCCGAATGGCGGCGCGGATGTGGATCTGTACAATCTCGCCCAGGGCCTCGCGCGCCTGGGGCACGACGTACAGGTCATTTTCGTAAACGACCCCGCATCGTGGGAGCGCGGCTCGATCAATGCCGGCACCCTGCCCTTTCCCGTGCTCGGGGTCTCCGGCGCGCGGAAGCACTTCACGCGACAGTCCCTTCCCCGCCGCATCCGCGAGGCGGTGGACCTGTGGCGGCCCGAGGTGGTCTTTCTGGGCGACGGCTTTCACATGAAGCCCTATGTGGGCCTGGCGCTGGCCGATTACCCCCTCGTGGTGCGCTACTATGCCTACGAAATGGCTTGTCTGCGCGATATTCTCCACTACAAGGACGGCGCGCCCTGTCCCAATCATTTTCTCAAGACCAACGACGCCTGCCGGGCCTGCGCTCTGCCCCATCTCGCGGGGGAAATCAAGAGCGGCCGTCCCCACGCCTGGGCGCAGGAATATCTGGACGCGCGGGCCTATGAGCCGGGCTATGCCGATGTGGTCCGGGCTTTCCTGAAAAAGGTCACCACGGCCGTGGTTTACAACCAGACCATGAAGGATCTCCTGAGCTGGCACTGCGGCGATATCCAGGTGATTCCGGGCGGCGTGGATGCGGGCCGCTTCCGCTTCGAGCCGCCGGAGAAGAAGGGACCAAAGGATATAAAGCACATTCTGATGACGGGGCGTGCGGAAGATCCGATGAAGGGTTTCAATGTGCTGGCCGAAGCGGGTGAGCGCCTGCTGCGCCAGCGGAGTGACTTCCGCATCCAGGTGACGCTACCGGAGGAAACGTCCGTGCCCCCATTCGTGCGGGCCGTGGGCTGGCACGCCCATGAGGCGCTGGCGCCGCTGTATCGGCAATCCGACATCTGCGTGGCGCCGAGCATCTGGCGGGAACCCTTCGGCATGGTGGCGCTCGAAGCCATGGCCACGGGCCGCCCCGTATGCGCCAGTCGCACCGGCGGTCTTCAGGAAATCGTGACCCATATGAAGACCGGATTTCTCTTCGAGCCGGGCGACGCCGAGGATCTCGCGAAGCAACTGGAGTTGCTCCTGGACAATCCCGAGTTGCGCCTGCGCATGGGCATTGCCGCGCAGGATCGGGTGGATGAGGAGTACACCTGGGCCCAGATCACCTTGAGAAAGTATTTCCCCGTGCTGGAACGGGCCCGGAGGCGTGCGCAGGATGGCCGCTGAATCCAACACCCATGCCCCCGAGCGCATCTGCGCCTTCTACAGCAAGGGGCCCCACTTCGTCCGCATGCTGAGACGGCTGCGGGCGGAGTATCCCGATGAGATTATCGTGGCGGCAATTCCGTCAACCTTTCCCTTCGACGTGATCGAGGGGCTGGCGGATGAAACATTCCGCTTTCCCGAGGCGGCGGATAGCGCTTCGACCGCCGGTAGCCTCCAAGTCGTGCGCGAACTCCGGAGAACGAAGTGCAGCCACGTGGTGGTGATGTTCGACAGCCCCCGGCTCAATCTGCTCGCGCGGCTGAGCGGCGCATCCAAACGCTGGTGCTATTCGGTGGATGGCCGTCTCCGGCCCCTGAGCCAGCCCCTGACGCGGCTCATACTGGCCCCGGCCTGGCTGCGCCTCTGCGGACAGATGGACTATCTCCGGGCGAAGCTGGGCACAAAACGCCGGAGCCGCAATGCGGAGTAGGTCCGTTGAATCAGGACGCGAGCTGCTCCATCGGGATCGCTTCGTCGATGAGCATGACGGGGATATCTTCGCGGATCACGTAGAGGTAGGCCCCGTCTTCCCGAATGAGTCCGCCGTCAATGGCCGTATCCACGACCTCACCACCCCGATTCTTGAGGGAGCCGCCCGCGATGGCGCCGTTGATGCGATCAATGGTCGATTGATCGGCCATCGTTACGGGGGTCTTGTTCTCCGGACATACCAGTATGCTCAACAGTTCCTGATCCACCATGCGGGTTCCTTCTCCATTGGTTGCGCGCCGAAACGGCGCATCGCCCCATTGTAACCCATTGCCGCCGTACCCCGCCAGACAAAACACGGCCTTGCCCAAGGCAAAACCTATTGAAGCGATTCACCAGGAAGGCACGGAGAAAACAACCGAGGAGAGGAAGAATGGACGGGACTTCTCGACAGTGCGCGCATCGAGAAGAGACTCGATCGCCTCATGAATTCTACTTGCTTCTCCGCACCTTCGTCTTTCCGTGGTTCTATTTCCTGGTTGCGGCCAACGACCGCCCGGATACTTCCATGGTCAGTCCGCTTTCGCAGCTATCGAAACGGCATGGATGCTCTATTTCAGGCCCCCGCCGCGCGAGCCAGGACTGCTCTCAGCCGCAATAGCTGTATCATCCGTAGTAGCAAAATAAATGGCTCCCCTCCCTATGGAATCCCGCACGAACCGCAGGCAAAACGCACAATCCGCAACGCCGCTATTGACTATGGCATGGCGCACTTCGTAGGCTAGTGGTGATGGAGCCATCGGGATGTATTCATGCTTCAACTGTCAGGCCCCCTGGGAAAGCACACTGCGCCAACCGGCCGTGAAGGAGACTTGCGGCCAGTGCGGAGCCTATCTGCACTGCTGCCGGAATTGCCGTTTTCACCGGAAGGGCTACCCGAATGCATGTTACATCCCCGACACGGAAAAAATAGCCGACAAGGCGCGGGCTAATTTCTGCGATGAATTTGAATTTCGATCCGCGTCGAAATCGACTGGCGTGCAATCGGCCGCGCAGGATCAGTTGACGGAGCTCTGGGGAGAGGACTCCGATAAGCAGCGTTCGGATCGCGACGACGGCGCGGTCAAGGAGTGGTTGTTGGAGTCCGATACTACGGTAAAAGGCTTCGATGATCTGTTTGACGACTAACACTTCTTGATAAACGGCGCTTCTCGTGGTACCCTCAGTGAGGGGAAATTCTCAGCAACAGAGCGAGCATAGTGTGAATACTGAAAACAAGCCCCGTACAATACTCGTGGTCGATGACAAAGCTAACATGCGACAGATGTTGGAAGCGGCCTTTGCCGACCATGGATATACGGTCGAAACGGCGGCCAGCGGCGCCGAAGCCATCAGCAAACTCCAGTTGACCCCTTTTGATGTGGTCATCACGGACATGAACATGCCCGAAGGCACGGGGCTGGACGTGTTGCGGGCGGCCAAGGCGGTTTCCTCCGATACCGGCGTGATCATCGTCACGGCCTATGGCACCATCGATACGGCGGTCGAAGCCATGCGTCTCGGCGCCTACGACTTTGTGACCAAGCCCTTCCGGCTTTCGGACATCGAGCGCAAAGTCGCGCGAATTCTTCGCGGGCGTTCGGGAGCGGAAGCCCGCCCCGCCCAGACGTGGATTCACCCTTCCGTCCAGCACATGATCGGGGCAAGCGCCCAGATCCGCAAGCTGATGAAGCTCATCATCAAGATCGCCCCGAGCAACAGTTCCGTGCTGATTACGGGGCCCAGCGGTGTGGGCAAAGAGCTCGTCGCCCGCGCCATTCACGAGGCCAGTGGCCGCCGTGACAATCCTTTTGTGGCGCTGAACTGCGCCGCCCTGGCACCGGGCGTGCTGGAGAGCGAGCTTTTCGGCCACGAGAAGGGCGCCTTCACGGGAGCCGACGGGCGCTATGTGGGCCGCTTCGAAAAAGCCCACACGGGCACCCTCTTCCTGGACGAAGTCGGCGAGATTGACCCCTCCATCCAGACCAAGCTGCTGCGGGTGCTTCAAGAGGGCGAGCTCGAGCGCGTCGGCGGCGGCCAGCCCCTCAAGGTCGATGTTCGCATCGTGGCGGCCACGAATCGCGACCTGCGGGAAGCGATTGAAGAAGGGAGCTTTCGGGAGGACTTCTACTACCGGCTCAACGTATTCTCCCTGGAAGTGAGCGCCCTCCGCGAGCGGCGCGACGACATCCCGGCGCTGGTGGACCATTTCCTGCGCAAGTTTTCGTTAGAATTGGGCAAGGAAGTATTGGAAGTCGAAGACGACGTCATGGGCGTATTGCTGAATTATACGTGGCCCGGCAACGTGCGGGAACTGGAAAACACCATCGAGCGCGCCGTGGTGCTGTGCGACGGCGACTGCATTACGCGGGACGAACTCCCCCCCCAGATGCTTCAGGTGTCGATGGAAAACCCCTCGCCCATGCCCACGCTGGCCATTCCCGAGGGCTCCCTCATCGAGCGCACGGACAAGCTGGAAAGCGATCTGATCCAGGGGGCACTGGAACGATTCCGGTGGAACAAGACCAAGGCCGCCGAACATCTGGGCCTCAAACGCACCACGCTCCAGTATAAGATCAAGAAGTACGGACTGGAATAGGAATTACGAATAACGAATTATGAATTGTGAAAGTGCAAAGCAAAAGCGGCGATTTGATCGTTCGTAATTCACAATTCTTAATTCATAATTCCCCCAAGTGCTCCACCATCTTGGTCGCCAGTTCCTCCTGGGCGAAGGGCTTCGTGATGTAGTTCGCGGCTCCGGTCTTAATGGCGTCGATAATGGACTTCCGTTCGCTCTCCGTGGTGACCATGATCACCGGAATCGGCTTGAATCGCTCGTCGGCCTTCAGGCGCTTGAGCACTTCGAAGCCGCTGATGCCCGGCATGTTCACATCCAGCATGATAAGCGACACGTCCTCCCAGTGGCTCTCCAGAATCTCCAGGCCGGCCTCACCATCGGGCGCGCCCATGAAGTCGTAGCCCAGCATTTCCGAGGCCCCCTGCACTATATGGCGCATCTGCGCGGAATCATCGATGGATAGAATGGTCGACATGGTTCCTCCGGCATCGTGGTGTGGCACCAGTTGCGAATTCAGCGGCGCGGCGAGGGCGGCCGCCGGGTCCTTCCTTCGGAAGGGCCTTCTCAAATCGTGTAGTAATAACCGCCGCCATGGCTCTTCATCTCAAACTCTTCGTTGACCCCCCGCAGCGATTCGACCGCGCCGATAATCAGGTGCCCCGGCCGGCTTGCCGCGCGGGCGAGATTCTTGAAGAGTGCCTGTTTGAAGGAGAGAGAGAAATAGATGGCGACATAGCGCAAGAATATGACGTCGAAACGCCCCAGGGCGGATGGCGAATCCTGGAGGTTGAATTTCTGAAAGGTGGCCAGATTCTTCACCGGATCGTTCACCACCCAGATCCGGCCATCGGTGTGGAAATACCGATCCCGCAATTCATCCGAAAGGCCCCGCCGGATCGCGATGGCGTCGTAGCGGGCGTTCTTCGCCAGAAAGAGCGCGGAGGAGGATATGTCGGTCCCCACGATCTCAAACTGCTCGGGACGAATCCCCGGCGTGACGCGGCAGTACTCGTGGATCGTCATGGCGATGGAGTAGGCCTCCTGCCCGGTCGACGACGCCGCCGACCAGATGCGCACCTTCTGCCGCTTGCCGGCGCGGAGCTCCTTCACCAGATCGGGAAGAATTTTCTCGCGCAGGATCACGAAGGGATGGGTGTCGCGAAACCAGAGCGTCTCGTTCGTCGTCATCGCGTCGATGATCTTGTCGTGCAGGGCCGCGTCGTTGCTGTTCTTGATCAGCCTGTGGAACTGGGTAAAGTCGTCGCAGCCGTTGAGCGCCATCAACTTGGTGAGGCGCGTCTCGATGAGATAGGCCTTCTCCTCGCCAAGGGCGATTCCGCACCGCTCTTCGATGTAGTCGCGGAGCAGCTTGAACTCCGTACTGGAAATGCCGGCGCTCACGGAATCTGCCCCGGATTTCGAACGATCTGGTGGATCCGTTCGGCCAACTGCACCACAGGCACCCGCGCGTCGGAAAGCCCCGCTTCGTCCACGGCGCGCGGCATGCCATAGACCACACAGGTGGACTCTTCCTGCGTCAGACAAATGCAGCCTTGTCTCTTCATCGCGCGTACTCCCTCGCAACCATCCTCACCCATGCCGGTCATGACCACGGCCAATATCTTACCACCAAAATAGGTGGATGCGGATCGAAAAAGTACATTGACCGACGGACGGCAGTTCTGCTCCGGCGGATTTTCGTTCAACGCGACCACATGGCCGTCGCCGCGCCCTGGATCTTGTCGGATAACCATGTGCTTTCCCCCGGGGGCGATCAAAACGGTGTTGGGCAGAATAGGCTCCCCCTCCTGCGCCTCGCGAACCGGCAGAGCCGACTTTCGCCCGAGGCTCTCCGCCAGCGACGCGGTGAAGAGCGGGGGCATGTGCTGGACAATCAACACCGGCACGTTGAGATCGGCCCTGAGGTGCGGCACCAGTTCCTTCAGCGCGTTCGGACCGCCCGTGGACACGCCAATGACCACCAGCTCGATCCGGGTCGGGCGCTTGCCCGCATAGCGCTCCGGCACGGGCCGGGGAACCGGGACGGGCGCAGGGACGGGCGCCGACGTAGCGGACTTTTCGGGCATGCGCGCGGCAACGGGCGGGCGTTCCACCGCGCTCCGGCGGCCGGGCCGGAGCGCGCGGCGCGTCTGAAAGAGTTGCACGAGGCGCTTGATGTGCTGGGCAAGCTGGCGCTGGCTCTCTTCGGGATCAGCCCCCTCGGGTTTCGGCACGAAGTCAATCGCGCCGCGCTCAAGCGCTCGGATGGTGATGCCCGCCGCGCTGGTGTTTGCCCCGCTGATCATAATCACCCCCACCTCCGGAAATCGCTCCCGGATAACCTCCAGCGTCTTGAGCCCGTCCAGTACCGGCATTTCCACGTCAAGCAGCACGAGATCGACCTCGGCAGTCTCCATTTTCGCCAAGGCGATCTTGCCATTGGGCGCGGTGGCGGCCAGGACGGTGCCGGGCAGCCCCTCGATGATGGTCGACAAAATGCGGCGGTAAATGATTGTATCGTCCACCACCAGCACGCGCAGGTTCTGGTCGGCCATGGGTCTCCTTCCGTTGGTAATTCGCATCTTCAGGGCCCCGCTGCGAAGCGGAAGGCCGTCAATAAGTGAACTGGCCCACCAAGGTGTTCAGCCGGGAGGCGAGTCCCGACAGTTCCTCCGCCGATGAATTGACAACATCCGCACTCTCCTCCGCCTCCGATGCGGCGCGGCTTACGCCCTCCACCGCCGCCAGCACCGCCCCCATGCCACGGCTCGCTTCGGCGGCGCTGCCGGCAATCTCGTTGGCGCCCGCCGCCAGTTCGCCGATGCTGCGGGTCATTTCGCCCACGCCCTGCGAGGCCTCCTGAGCGTTCCGCGCCACCTCGCTGGTTCCGGTGGCGGTATTCTGAACATTGCGCGCCATCTCTTCCGCGCTCCGTGCGGCCTCGCCGACGTTCCGCGCGATCTCATTCAAGGTAGCGTTCTGCTCCAGGACCGTATGGGCGATTCCCGAAAAGGCTTCGTTTATTCCGCCGATGACCCCGACGATCCCGCCAATCGCTTTGACCGCGGCGCGGGTTTCCGATTGCATCAGCTCCACCTGACCGCGAATGTCGTCGGTGGCCCTGGAGGTCTGCTTCGCCAGCTCCTTCACCTCGCCGGCGACCACGGCGAAGCCCTTGCCCGCCTCCCCCGCGGAGGCGGCTTCAATGGTGGCGTTCAGCGCCAGCAGATTCGTCTGGGCCGCAATGCCCGCGATAAGGTCCACCACCTTGCTGATTTCTTCGGCCGACTTCCCGAGCCTGCTCATAACGTCCGCGGTGGAGTCCGCGGCTGTCGACGCATCCCGCGCGGTGACCGAGGCCTTCTCGGTGCTGGTCGAAACGCTGCTGAGCGAGGCGGATAGTTCTTCGATGGCGGCGGAGATGGAGTGAACCGATGTGGCGGTCTCTTCCACCGTGTGCGCGATGCCCTGCATGGAGGAGGACACTTCCTCTACGGCCGCACTCACCGTGACCAGGCTGGAGGAAACTTCCTCCGCGGCGGTGGCGACCTGATTCGCGTTGGCGCTGCTCTCTTCAATGCCCGCGGCGATGGATTGAATGTTCCGGGTGGACGACGCCACATTCTCCGCGGCGGAATCCGACTGGGCGCCAACCTGTTTCACGCTTCGGCGCATCCGCAGGGCGACCTCCGACAGGCCGCTTGCGGAGTTGTTGAGTTGACTTGCGTTGCCCGCAATCTCGCCGACAATTTCCACGAGCTTGTCCTGGAAAACGTTGAACCAGTGGGCGAGCTCGCCGATTTCGTCCCGGCTCTTGACCGCGAGCCGGCGGGTGAGGTCGCCCTCGCCGGTGGCGATATCCTTGAGAATGGCCGATGTGGACTGCAGAGGTCGGGCCATCCGTCCGCCCAGCAGGTAGCCGCCGAGCGCTATGCCGATGGTGAAGAGCGCGCACATCGCGACAATCTTGGAACGGTCGCGAATGGCGGCGGCGGAGAATTCGCTCTGCGGAATTCGGACGAGGACCGACCAGTTCATGCCCGGAAATCCGAGGGCGCCCGTCAAGTGGGTATATCCCGCGGCCTGTACGATGCCTTTACGTTCGTGGGTCACGAATTGATAGCCCGTCTCGCCGGCGACGGCGGCGCGGGCGGCGCTGACATCCTTCTCCACGAGATTTAAGTTAAACAACACGTTGTCGAGATCGTGGACCACCGAATTTTCATCCCCCCTTCCGGCGGCGGGATCGTAGTCCACGATAATGTTTCCCTTGCCGTCCAGCAGGGTAAATTCGCTCCCCGGATAACCGGCGGCGCCCAGCTCCTCGTGGGCCGCCAGAAAAAAATCCTCCACCAGTGCGAAGCGCGTTCGGTTGCTCCAGTAGCCAATCACCTTCCCCGATTCATCTTTCGCCGGCGCCGAAAAACCCAGGGTGAGTCCGTCGTCATTTTTCTCCTGAAATACCCGCTGAACAATCGGATCAATATGGACATCTTCGATGAAGGTCCCATCCGAACGTTTGTTGTCCGCCGCGCTGAAGGGCATCTCCCGGGTAAACTCGCCCGCCTGACAAGCCTTGAACCACGGGGCTTCGCTGAAATCCAGGTCGTAGATAAACGCCGTATCCAGGGACGCCCCGTCGCTGTCCCGCGAATTCACCGCGATCACGCTGCCCTCCAGGTCCACCAGCAACGTGAGATAGTAGATGTCGTAGGTATCCACGTAGCCGTTCATGGCCCGAACGATCCCGTTGGCCGATTCCTCTTTCTGATACCAGCTATCCTGGTCGAGCAGGATGCGATTGAGACAAAAGGCCTGCACGTCTCCATAGCGCTCGAAGAGGTTCCGGTCGATCTTGTCGGCGATGCCCGTGGCGAAGCCCTGCATCTGGACGAGTTGCTTCTCTTCCGTGTTCAGGGTGGACCGGTAGGCCATGGACCCCAGAAAACCCATGGGGACCAGGCCAAAAATGAGAAAGGAGAAAATGAACTTTCCTTTGACGCCCAACTTCACGAGCTTGGCACTCCTTGCGTATTGCGGCCCCCGCGCCGCCACACGCCCCCACAGTTTCCAGTCATTCCATTCAATTGAAAGTCAGCACCTTGGCCACGTCGAGTATGGCGATCAGCGCCTCTTCCTTCTTGACCACGCCCATCAACATGCCCGCATGGGTGGCCTCAATATTCGCGGGCGGCGGTTCCAACTCGTGGTCCGCCGCATCCACCACGTCTCCGATCCCATCCACCAGCAGCCCGGCCGGATCGGCGATATCTTTCATTGAAGCCCGAAGCGCATCGGGACATACGGCGTTCAGCTCATTGCGCCCCTTGATGATGATATTGTGGGTGTCGAGCGAATGCTCCTGCGCGGGCAACCCGAGGCGCACGCGCATGTCCAGGATCGTCACAATCTGTCCCCGCAGATTGATCAGCCCCCGGATGAAGTCCTTCTCTTTCGGAATCGCGGTGATGTCGAGCACATTGTTGATCTCGCGCACCAGCGTGATATCGACCCCGAAGAGTTGCTGGCCGATACGGCACGTTACAAATTGCATCAGGAAATCCTTTCGTGAACGCCCGTGGAGGCAATGAGGGTGCCGGGATCGAGAAAGAGCGTCAACTGATCATTCACGATGGCCGTGCCCTCCAGGCCGGGGCCGGAACGCTCCGCCTCGCGCAGATTCACTTCCACGTCCACCGCGTCCACGATGCGCGAGACCAGAATACCGGCGGAGGAACCCGTGCCGGGAACGCCGTTCTCCTGGCGGGGGATGATCATGTAGAGCGTTTCCGCCTCCGGAAGGGGGCGCACCGGCAGATACTGCTCGAGGCGGATCAGGGGCAGTCCGTGGCCGCGATACTCGAGATATTCCTGATCGCCCACCACCTTGATATCCCGCACTTGCAGGCGTTCGAGGCGGAGGACGGTGTCCTGGGCCACCGCAAAATACTCGTCGGGGCTGGCGTTGAAAATTATGACCGAACGCCGGGCGGCGCGGGCACGGGCCTCGCGGCGCGCCTCTTCTTCGCGGCGGCGCTGTTCTTCGGCCTCCACATCGGAAAAATGGAGGTTGCCCGCGTCGGCAACGCCCGCCATATCCAGAATGGTGATCACACGCCCGTCGCCCAGGATGGTCGCGCCACTGAAGCAGGGGCTTTGCTTGAGAAAACAGGACAGGGGCTTCACAACGATTTCTTCGGTATCGAATAATTCATCCACAATCATGCCGAAGCGATTTCCACCGATGCGGGACACCACAATATTGTAATCACTGCGCCACTGGGTGCGGCGGGTGGCGCCGCGCTCTTGAAGCTCCACCGAATCTTCCTGAAGGGCCTCCGCACCCATATCCATCGATCGGCGATCGGCAATACGCTGGCGCTGGTCGTCCCGGCGCTCGCCGGTCGCTAGATCGGCGTAACGCCGGGGTATGGCGAGCACGTCCGAAAGGCGGAGCAGCGGCAGCAGCATTCCCCGGAGGCGGAGCACATCCTGGCCCTGAACCTTCTCGATTCGTTTGGCCACTTCCTCCGCCCGTACCCATACAAACTCCTCTACATTGACCTGCGGAACCGCAAATCGGTGCTCCTGCACGCCCACAATCAGCGAAGGGATAATGGCAAGCGTCAGGGGAAGCTGAAGCAGGACGGTCGTGCCCTTGTTTACGGCCGTGTCCAGTTGTACGGTGCCGCCAAGCTTCTCGATGTTCGATCGCACGACATCCATGCCGACGCCGCGGCCGGATACGTCGGAGACGACTTCCGCCGTGGAAAAGCCGGGCGCGAAAACCAGGTTGACCAGTTCGCGGCTGCTCATGCGCGAGGCCTGTTCCCGGGTCACCACCCCCTTCTCAATCGCCTTGCGGGACACCTTCTCCGGGTCGATGCCGCGCCCGTCGTCCCGAATACTGATGTTCACCTGACCCGCTTCGTGGTACGCGCGCAGTTGGATGGTCCCCTGGGGATTCTTGCCTTTGGCCTTACGCTCCGAGGGCGGCTCCAGCGCGTGGTCCGCGCAGTTGCGGATGATATGGGTCATCGGGTCGGAAAGACTTTCCAGGATGGATTTGTCCAGTTCGACCTCGTTACCCTCCATGGTGATGGCGATGTCCTTCCCTAGCGTGCGCGCCATATCACGCACGACCCGGGGAAACTTGCCGAAGATCGCGCCGATGGGCTGCATGCGGGTCTGCATGATCCCTTCCTGCACGTCGGTGGTAACGTGGTCAATATTCTGAAGAATACCCGACAGCCCGGGAATAGTCTGGGCGTGACTCTCCATCACGCGCAAGAGCTGGTTGCGCGCCAGTACGAGTTCACCCGCGGAGTTCATCAGCCGGGTGAGCAAGTCCACGCGCACGCGCAGCGTGTCCGCCACGTCCGCTTTGCGGACCTCCCCACTCTCCGCCGGCGGGGGCGCAGTGCCCGCATCCGAGACCGCTTCGGATACCGCTGCGATTTCATCGGGCACGGTCGTTGGCGCGGTCGGGACTTCGGGTGCGGCCTTTACCGGCTCAGGGGCCGGAGTCTGGGCGGGCGGACCCAGCAGATCGGTGGTGACCGAGGCTACCTGCTCTTCGGGCAGTTCGAGGGCCGTGCCGATAAGGGATGGCTCCAGCACGGTGGAAAACAGAAAGCAGAAGGGTTCCCGCGTCGCCAGGGCCGCCTCCAGGCTGTCGAGTACCGACGACTCCGAGGCGACGCAAAGCACATCCCCGAGAGCGGCTGCGTTCTCGGCAAACCCCGCACCCGCGGGGTCGTCCGCGGCGAGATCCTGGGCGGGCAACACGTCCGCAACAAAAAGAAATCGGCCATGGCTCAGGATCCGAGCGACTTCCGCCGGGTCGTAGGGCAGGAGGTCGAGCTTGTCTCGAAGTGAAAGCCCGGCCTCGGCGACCGGTGCGGCGTGATCCACAACGGAGCGGCCCCCGTCGATGATCTTTTTCAGATCCGCCAGTTCCTCGGCGCAGGGCACGCCCTCGCTGCCCTGTATGTCGTCCACCATGGCCCGTAGTTTGTCCACGCCGCGCAGGAGGACATCGGTGATCACGGGGTTGATGGAGAGTTCGCCATCCCGCACCATCATCAGCACGTTTTCCATGCTGTGACTCAGGTGCTTGAGGGAATCGTAGGCGAGAAATCCCGCCCCGCCCTTAATGCTGTGAATGGCTCGAAACACCCGATTGATCGTCTCGGGGGCAACATCGGAAGACTCTTCCATGCCGAGGAGATCGGGTTCGATGGCGTCGAGGTGCTCTCGGCTCTCCGTAACAAAATCACTGATCAGACTGTCGTTGAAAAACTCGCTCATGGCCAGTGGTCTCTCCGATCTGTAGTTCCAACTCCCCAACTCTAACTACAGCATAATCAAACGGCGAGACTTACACAAGTGAAATCCACCAAAGCCTTGCCGTACCCCGCGCAAATCCCGGTCCGAAATCCGGGATTAAGTGATTGTTTCCGGGGAGGGCCGAATCCAGCCCCACGGAACTTCGCCCTGATTTCCCGAGGTGCATCTTCGCCGAAATTCGGATACACTACCCGTCGCAATTGGCAACACTGTTGTTCCGGGCCGCAGACGAGAGGGATCGATCCACCATGCTTCGTAATCATGTTTCATTTTTCAGCGGCCTGGCGGCATGCGCCCTGGCCCTGGTCTCCACCGGTGGCGCCCATGCCCAATTGGATCCCGAGGCCGGCCTGAAAGCCCTCGAGCCCGGCGAGGGCCTGGAAGTTTCGCTCTTCGCGGCGGATGAGCACCTCGTGAACCCCACCGCCATCGACATCGACGCCCAGGGTCGGGTCTGGGTTACGGAAGCGGCCAACTACCGGCTTTTCAAGCACCCCACGGTGCGGGCCACGGGCGACCGGGTTCGCGTCCTGGAAGATACGGACGGCGATGGGCGCTGCGACAAGGCCACGACCTTTTACGAGGACCCGAGCGTCCAGGCCCCCCTCGGCGTGGCCGTGCTCGGAGACCGCGTCTATATCTGCCAGAGTCCGGAGCTTTATTACCTGGAAGACACGGATGGCGACCTGAAGGCGGACAAGAAGACGGTCGTCCTCACGGGATTTGGCGGTGTGGATCACGACCATGCCATCCACGGGGCGATGATCGGGCCGGATGGATTCATCTATATGACGGTGGGCGATGGCGGATTCGATATTACGGACGGATCGGGCAGGCGCCAGATTGGCGGCAAAGGCGGTGAACATCCCGACTATGACGCGGCGACGGTGTTGCGGGTGGATCTGGATGGGCGGCATCTGGAGGTGCTGGCAGAGGGCATGCGCAATCCCTACGAGCCCACCGTGGACTCTTTCGGCAACGTTTACGGATCCGACAACGACGACGACGGCAACGAGCAGGTTCAGATCAACTACGTGGTTGAAGGCGGCCACTACGGCTACTGGCCCCGCCGCCAGGGCGACCGCCACCTGGATGAGGTCCACTGGAACAAGGACCGGGCCGGGGTCATGCCCAACATGATCCGCACGGGCTTCGGCTCTCCCACGGGCATTCTGTTCTACGAGGGCGAAAACTTGCCGCAGCGTCTTCGGAACACGCTGATCCATGCCGACGCGGGTCCGGGCGTCATCCGCTCCTACCGCCCCGTCGCAAATGGTGCGGGCTTCAAGGGCGAGATGGAAGTAATACTCTCCGCCCCCTCCGACAAGTGGTTTCGACCAAGCGATGTGTGCGCCGCGCCGGACGGCTCCATTTTCGTGGCGGACTGGTATGATCCCGGTGTGGGCGGACATAACATGGGCGACACCACCCGCGGGCGCATCTACCGGCTGGCCGCGAAGGACTCGAAGTACACGGTGCCCGCCCTTGATGTACAGACGGACGCCGGCCTGAGTGAAGCTTTCACATCGCCCAACCTGGCCCGACGCTATCTGGCCCAGTCGCGCCTGCGGGGCGAACTGGCGGGTGCGGAAGTTCCCCAGCTCCACCATATCTACCAGCACAAGAACCCCGCCATCCGCGCGCGCGCCCTCTGGCTCCTCGCGGAGGAGAAGAACCACGGTCTGGAGACGCTCCTGGCTCTCGCCAAGGACGAGTCGCCCGCCTTCCGTGTGCAGGCGGTCCGCCTCCTCGCAAAGCGCGGTATGGATTCCCTGTATCAGGCGCCAGAACTACTGGATGATAAAGACCCAATGGTGCGGCGGCAGATTCTGATTGAATTGCGCAACGCGCCGGATTCGGAGACGCTTCAGCAGTGGTTAGTGGCCCTCGCGCTCCAGTACGACGGCAAGGATCGCTTCTACCGCGAAGCGATCGGCATCGCCTTCCGGGGCAAGGAGGCCTGGGGCTACGAACAACTGGCGAGTAAAATCGGCGAGCGCTGGGATGAACGATTCGCGGGAATCGCCCTCCAGCTTCACCCCGTGGCTGCTCTGCCCGCCGCGAAGGCCGCGCTGGAAAATGGGGCGCTGGGCGATACCCCCCGGAAAGCCGCGCTCGACGTTATCGACGCCATCGGCACCGAGGAAGCCGGCCGGATCCTTGTGGCCCAGGTGCTGGAGCCGGCCTCGCCCGAACTCTATAGCCACGCGCTCCACCATCTCGGACGAAACGCGGGCATTGACTGGCAGGCGGTAACCGCGGGTGAGGAAGTCGACGGGGCCATCATCGCCGCGCTGACCGATCCCGTGCGCGGCAAGGCCACCGGACAGTTCGTCGCGGATACTGGACGCCAGAGCCTGGCGCCGACCCTGGTGGCCCGCGCCGTAGACCCGAAACTTGCCCAGCCCGCCCGTCTGGAGGCCCTCGCCGGGGTCACCATTGTCGCGCCCAAAGTGGACCCGTCAAAAGCCGACGAACTGGTGGGCCAACTGGCCGCCCTCCTTCAGGACGGTGGCGAAGCCATGCAGGAGCCGGCCCTCGCCGCCATCGAGGCATTCCGGGGCTCCGCAAGCCAGACCTTGCTCTTGGGCCTGCTGAAAGAGGCCGAACGACCCCTGCCCTTCCGCATTGCGGCGGTGCGCCAGCTCGCCAACGCCCGCACCGGCGCCCTGGGCCTCCTGGGCCTCGTGGAGTCCAACGAGCTGCCCGAAGATCTCACCCCCGAAGTGCGCGAACTGGTCCACGCCAGTCCCTTTGAAGACGTCCAGATGATGGCCCAGCAGCTCCTCCCCCGCGACCTCACGGCGGACGGCAAGGCCCTGCCCCCGATGGAAGAACTTGTCGCCATGACCGGGGACCCGGCGCATGGCAGAGAGGTCTTCTTCAGCGAAGACTACGCCCAGTGCCATCGCTGCCACCAGGTGGCGGGTGAAGGCAAGGTCGTGGGGCCGGACCTCAGCACCATCGGCCAGAAGGCCGGACGGGAAGCCCTGCTCCAGTCCATCCTGTACCCCAGCGCGGCCATCTCCCACGAATACGAAGTGTGGATCCTGGAAACCGAATGGGACGGCCTTCTGAGCGGATTTGTCGTGGGCGAAGACGAGAATGCGGTCCAGTTCAAGGACGCAAGCGGCGCGGTTAAACCGATCAAGAAGGCCGACATACTCGACCGCCGAAAGAGCAAGACCTCGCTGATGCCCACGGGACTCGCCGCCGCCATGAGCGCCCAGGACCTGAGCGACCTCGTGGCGTATCTGACGACGCTGAAGTAACATCACGAATATACGCGGGCCGCATGACGCGAGACGTCATGCGGCCCATTTTGATTCCCGGTTATCCTCGGCGCTTCCGTCGTGACAAGCGGTCGAAGCACGCACTATACTCTTCAACCATGAAGTCTCTGGCGTGGACAATTTGGGCCGTGGTCCTTTTCGCCGGTTGGGGTTTCCCCGCCGTTGGGGAGTCCCCTGTGTCGCCGCTCCAGACTTTCTCGTGGAAGCTGCAGGACAACAACCCCTTCGGCAGCCAGGACATCGAGCGGGGAAACCACGTCACCATCATCGACCACGGTCGGGACGCCCTGCTCCTCCGGGTTCATCTCATCCGCAGCGCCGAGTACAGCATCGATATTCAGACCTTCATCCTGGAAAACGACGAAACGGGACGCTACCTCTCCTATGAGCTGATCGAAGCCGCGAAGCGCGGCGTGAAGGTGCGCCTGCTCGCCGACCACTTCATGTCCGCCCGCGACCCCGAGTGGGCCGCTTTCCTCGCCACGGCCCACCCGAACTTCGAATTGCGTTATTATCGCCCGCCCGTGGGGCAGATCAACCCCTCCAAGGCGGAGCTGGCGCTCCACGGTCTCCTTTTCTTTCAGGCGGCCAACCAGCGCATGCACAACAAGATTCTCGCGGTGGACGGGGCCATTGCGGTGACCGGCGGCCGCAACATCGACAACCACTATTACAACCAGAGCCTGAGCTACAACTTCTACGACCTGGACGCCATGGTCGTGGGGCCCGTGGTGCCGGCGATGGAGCGCTCCTTCGAAGAGTTCTGGGACTATCGGCGCTCGATACCCGCGCAGAAGTTGGGCGACGTTCAGGGTCGCATCCGCCGCAATGAAGTGACCCCGCGACCGACCCGCGCGGACTTCGGCATCGAAGACTATTTCGACGACATTGAAGTCCAGGCCGCCGACATGGCGCTGATCAAGAAGCGCTTTGTGGATACCCTGGTACCGGCGGACCGGGTCCAGTTTCTCGCGGATAATCCGGGCAAGAACAGCCTCGTTGGCCTCTGGGGCGGCGGCACCGCCACGCGGAATCTGCGCAAGATAATCCGCGGCTCAAAAAACGAACTGCTCCTCCAGAGTCCCTACCTGATCCTGAATCGAACCGCACGGCGCCATTTCGGAAAAATGCGCCGAAAAAACCCGGATATGGATATCATCGTCTCCACCAACAGCCTCGCGGCCACGGACAACACCCTCGCTTACTCCGGCAACTACAAACTGCGAACGGCCTACATTGAAAAAATCGGCATGGAGATCTACGAGTACAAGCCCCACCCCGCCGAGTTGCTCACCCACCTCCCCAATTACGAAATATTGAAAGCGCGGGCGGCGCTGGAGGGACTCGATCGCGAGCCCTTCCTGTGCATCCACGGCAAGGCATTCGTTGTGGACAAAACCATCGCCTACATCGGGTCCTACAACGTGGACCCGCGCTCCGAAAACCTCAACACCGAAATGGGCCTGCTCATCGAAGATCCGGAGATTGTGGATCGCCTCCGCCGATGCATCCTGGGCCGCGCCCACCCCGAAAACGCCTGGGTCATCGCCCGCCGCGAGTTCCCCCTGTCGGAAGTGAACTTCTTCTTCGAGGGGCTCTCCTGGTGGAGCCCGGTGGACATCTGGCCCATCCGCAACACCACCAGCTTCGAACTTATCCCCGGCAAGGAGCCCGTCCCCCCGGACCATCCCGACTTCTACCAGAACTATACCGACGTCGGCAGCTTCCCCGGCGCCGCCACGGGCTCGGTGAAACAACTCACCACGTCGTTGTATAAAATGTTCAACACGCTGGTGATTCCGGTAATGTAAGGAGACACCCGATATGTTCAGTTCTGGAGACTGGAAATTTGGAATTTACTTCTACGACTGGGGAGTTGAATTTTGGATTCTCGGCGTTATGGTCGCCCTGACGTCCACTACAGTCATCGTATTGTTTTGGAAGAAGTGGAAATGGCCATGATTGGAACTTCAGAGTTCACTCCGGTTCTGCAGCAGGTCGGCGATTGTTGGATTGGTTGGATCAAGGAAACCCCTGGCGTGAACTGCCAGGAGGACACTCGAGATGCGTTGATCGAGACATTGATGGTGACATTGGGGGAAGCGCTGGAGTTCAACCGGCAGTTCGGCATGGGAGCAACCGATTGAAATCCAAGTGGAAAAGCGCGTGCGTAGCCGTTGCCCTCATTATTGTCCTGATACTCGCTGCGCGTGAGATTGGATGGATCGATTTCAACCTGCACACGTCCAACATTTCGGCCACCCATGCCTCAACCTTGAACCGCTTCCAACTTCGCGATAAAGACCGCTTCAGCTATAACTTTTCGCTACTCCACGGTGGTGAGGTTCTGTACACGTATAACAACACCGTTCATGGCAGCGCTCCCATGGTCATAGACGCAGTGCTGGAAACACCTGCATACACCGGAAACGCGGTTATGCCTTTTGTAAAAGATTTCAACATGGAGTACGTCTGCAATTTCTCCACTGTGAAATCGCCTGATGACAGCAGTCTAAGCGGCTCCATCTCGGGCTCGGTGAACGCCAGAATTCTCGGGCTTTGTTCCCGCCGCACGGCGCGCCAACTGGCTCTTGATTCGGCAACCAAGTATATTCAGTCCGAGGTTGAGAAATGGGGAAGGCTTTAACTCTCCCACTTGATGCAACAGTATTGCAATGGACACCATGTGATGAAACGTCGAACATTCTTACAGACCGGCCTCGCCAGCAGCCTCGCGCTGTTGGGCAATCCCCGACAGTCATCCGCCGCCGCGCCACGCCCCAACATCCTCTGGATCATGCTGGATGATTGCCGGCCCGACGCCCTGGGTTGCTACGGCCAGCCCTGGGCCAGCACGCCAAACATGGACGCCATCGCCGCGTCCGGCGCGCGCTTCCGGACCGCCGTGACCCAGTGCCCCATCTGCGTGCCCTCCCGCTCCTCCATGAAGACCGCGCGCTACGCCCACGAAACCGGCGTAATGTCCATGGGCAAGCCTCCCGAAACCCCCACGCCCTATACCTATCATGACAAGCCCCAGCTACCCGATCTCCTCCGCCATTGGATAGAAGCAGGCACCCAGCCCACCTGCGTGGGCAAGGTCCACGCCTATCCCGGCGACTGGGTGTTCGAAGATCAGCCCCGCGCGCGGAAGTCCGATCGTCGTGCGGAAGGCAAGTCCTATCCCCCGGTAAAACTCACCACCCATGGCTGGCAGATTGGCGGCACAACGGATGTTCATCCTTCCGACACGCAGACGGGATTGACGGGGCAACAGACTATCGATCGGTTGGACTCGCTGGCCGCTGCGGGTTCGCCCTTCTTCCTTCGCGCCTCTTTTCATGCGCCCCACGTGCCCATTGAGGTGCCGCCGGAATTCATGGTGGACCCCGATTCCGTGAAGCTGCCCCTGCCTACCCAGGCCGAACTCGACAGCAAACCGCGCTTCGAGCGGGAACAGTTGCGCGTCTATGCCGGAACCCTTGATCTCACCCCGGAGGCCATCCAGATCGCCCGGGGCACGTACTACGGCATGGTGCGCCACGTGGACCATGAGGTCGGTCGTATCCTCGCGAAGCTGGACGCGCTGGGCCTCCGCGACAACACCATCATCGCCATCAACTCCGACCACGGTCTGCAACTGGGCGAGCACGGCCTGCACAAGAAGCGCAACTTCTACGAGCAGACCATCTGCTCGCCGCTGGTGATTGCCTCACCCGGTCGGATTGCCCCCGGCACTGTAGTGGAAGATCCGGTGGAAATGGTCGACTTCCTGCCCACCCTGCTCGACTTGAGCGGCATGCCGGTGCCCGAGGGCCTTCGCGGCCAGAGCCTGGTTCCGCTCATGCGGGGCGAGGGCACGCCACGGGACGCGACCTTTTCCGAGATCGACTTCAGCGGCGAGATGTACGACGAACTGCGGGTGAATTCGGGACGCCAGGTGATGATTCGCACCCGTGAGTGGAAGCTGATCGAATTTCGCGATCCCCGCGCGAAAGACCGCGACGGCGCGCTCTATGATCTGAAATCGGACCCCGGCGAGACGGTAAACCTCTTCGCGAGTCCGGCGCACCAGGAAATTGTTGCGACACTGGAAGCGCGCCTGACGGCGTGGGAACGTGAGACCGGGTACAGCGTGTCCAATCCATGAGAGCGAGCGCCACTTTCATGACCTTGAATTAGAAAGGCCGCTGGTACACTTACCAGCGGCCAGAAAAAGTCTCACGCGCCGTGGCGCGCCCGTGCCTCAGTCAATATCTTCCACGCCAACCTGATCGTTGTAGTAGGCGACGATACCCTTTTCGCGCATCGGGCTGCCTTCCTGCATATAGGCCAGGGAGGCCTTCGGGTGCTTGTTCAGGATACCGCTGATCATATAGGGCATCTCGTAGCCCCATTTAAGTTCCTTCATCAGCTTTTCGAAGTACTTCTCGATCAACACGAGCACCGGGCGCACGTCGTACTTCGGATTCTTCAGAAAACCGAGTAGAAGTTCGGTGGTGCAATTGCCGGCGGCGCGTCCCATGCCGTAGATGCTGCCATCGACCATGTTGATGCCTTTGATGATGCCCTCGATCGTGTTCGCAAAGGCCAACTGCTGATTGTTGTGACAATGAATGCCCACGGTCTTGCCGTTCAGCCCGCTGATGTACTTGTCGGCCAGATAATGAATCTGCTCGGAGTAGAAATAGCCGAAGCTGTCCACCAGGTAGACCGCCTCAAAGTCCGTCTTCGCCAGTTCGGCCAGCGCTTCATCCAGATCCGGTTCGAGGATGTGGCTGGCCGCCATGATATTGATGCAGACCTCGTAGCCCTGATCCTTGATGAACTTGCCGAGGTGGATCGCCTTGTCCACTTCCTTCGCGTAGGTCGCCACGCGAAACATGGAAACGATGGACTGATCCTTGGGCAGGATGGAGTTGTAGTCCGTGCGGCCCACGTCCACCATGACCGATATCTTGGTGTCGCACTCATACGCCACGTCGCGGAGATCTTCCTCGTCACAGAAGCGCCAGGGCCCGTGATCTTTCGGTGAGAACTCTTTCTTGTCGGCGCGGTAGCCGAGTTCGACATAATCCACGCCGGCTTCCACCAGCCCCTGGAAGACATCCTTCACCATGGACTTGTCGAATTCCCAGTTATTCATCAATCCGCCATCGCGGATGGTGCAATCGAGTATCTTGATTTCAGGACGGTACATGCGGAAGACTCCCATCGCTTGGTGTACATGCAAATAGCGGGTATAGTACTATTTTGGAATAAATCAGTGCAAACGAAGCCTGCTCGCCGTCGGAACGAGCGGCTTTCGGGCCGGTGCCTCCACACCGGGAAGGGTGGGTCCATGCTTTTATCCAATCGCGGCAATATGGGGATGCGGATCATCGTGTTCATGGGCGCGGCGACTTTTCTTTTCCTTATGCTCATGGCCTTCGGCCTGAAGAAGTCCCTCCAGCCGCAGGCGGGTGCCCGTGTGCCCGAGGGCGCGGCCACCTCCCCCTTTCAGGAAGATCGCGCCTGGGCCGACGTCGAAGCCTTGCGGGCGCTGGGTTCCGATGAAAAACTGCGGCGGGATTTCGTCTCCAAGTCTTTGCGCACGGCAGGCCTGAAGACGCGGCGCATCACGCTGGGGACGCCAGGGACCGCGGCGGCCCCACCGGAGTCGGCCCTGGTGGGAATCGTCGAGGGCAATCGCCCCGGCGTGCTCCTCCTGGGCACGGTACTGAACGCGCCACCCGGGGGGGACACCACCACTGCTGCGGATGCCGCCTGGCTGCTGGAAATGACCCGTATCCTGGGGAACCAGCGGGATGGCCGTAGCATCTGGGCAGTATTCTTAGAAAGCTCCGGCGGCGCGGCGACCACGGAGCCCCCCTCGCCCCCCCAGGCCGGCGCGCAACTTGTGGAAGCCCTGAGGGCTTCCGGTGAACTGGACGAAATCGACGCCGTGGTGATGGTCCAGGGTATCGGCGACTGTACGCTGGCGGTGGTGAAGGAAGCCGGGGCCCCGCCGGTATTGACCGAGATACTCTGGAACACCGCCGCCCGGGAGGGTTATAAGACCTTCTTCGGGAAGCTGCCCGCCCGCGTTCAGGGCAATCATCTGGCCTTCCGCGAAGCGGGAATTCCCGCGCTGAGTCTTTTCGACGTCCGGCCAGGTTCAAGGGAACGGCGCGAAAGCTCGGAGAATGCCGAAGCGCCGGGCGATACCTGTCGGGAAAGTTTGCGGGCTGTCGGAGACGTGATCTATCATGCCCTCGCGCCCCTTGAAGGCCACCTGGATGAAACAGGCATGCGTAACGATGGACACTGAGTTCCGCGAAGATCTACCCTGGTTAGAGTGTGCCTCTCGCGAAGAGATGATGCGCACCGTAGAGGCTATGTATCGCGTACACAAGCTCATCGGCGCCATCACCAACCTGGATTCCCTGCTGGAGTACATTACCGAGGAAAGCCAGCTTGTCGCCGGGGCCGAAGCCTCCTCCATCATCCTCTACGATCGCGACGCCGACGATCTCTATTTTCACGTCGCCCTCGGCGACAGCAGCGATCACGAAACCTTGAAGCGGGAAATCCGCCTGAAGCTGGGACAGGGCATCGCCGGAGCGGCCGCCGCCTCGCGCAAGTCCATCAACGTGGTGAACGCCCAGGAGGACCAGCGCTTCTGCAGGAGCGCGGACGACGCGACGAACTTTCAGACGCGCAGCCTCCTCGCCGTGCCCATGCTGGACAAGGACCAGCTCATCGGTGTGCTGGAGGTGCTCAATAAAGTGGACGGACCGGCCTTTTCCGCGCTGGACATGCGCGTGATGGAGATGTTCTCCACCGTCGCGGCCACAGCCATCTCCAATGCCCGCCTGGTCAAAGAAAAAATCGAGACGGAGCGTCTGGCGGCCATCGGCCAGGCGGTGACCGGTCTCTCGCACTATACGAAAAACATCGTGACGGGCCTGAACAGCAGCGCGGACCTGATCGAAATGGGCCTGGCGCAGAACAATCTTGACGTTCTGAATCGCACATGGCCCGTATTCAAGCGGAGCACGCGGCGCATCACCCACTTCGTGCAGGATATGCTGAGCTATTCGAAACCGCGCAAGCCCTACCGGGAATGGTTTCCTCTGGGGCCGCTGCTGGATGAGGTGGTGGAATCCTATGCGGATCTCTTCACCCAGAAGCGTATTTCGCTGACGACCCGGATTGAGGGACTCCAGCACCCGGTCTACGCCGAATCCCAGTCCCTTCACCGATGCCTGCTCAATCTCGTGACCAATGCGGCCGATGCCGTGCCCGAGACCGGCGGACAGATCTGCATCGCGGTGGAGGAGCCGGGCGAAGACCGGGTCGTCATCGCGGTGGAGGACAATGGACCGGGCGTGGCCGAAGAGTACATGCGCAAGATTTTCGATCCCTTTTTCAGCACCAAGGGTTCAAAAGGAACCGGCCTGGGACTGGCCATTACACGCAAGATCATCGAGGAACACGGCGGGGAGCTTTCCGTCGGCCGGAGCGCCCTTGGTGGCGCCAGCTTCCGGATCAGCCTGCCCATGGAACAGGCCCCCGCGGAGGAGGCGTCATTGACATGAGTAAATCCCGTCGTATCGATTCAGTGGGGTGGGGCTTCTTCGGCGTCGTGCTGGTGGCGGCCATCCCCGCGTGTATATACTTTGTGTTCCAAATCACCCACGACAGCCTGACGCTCGGCACGCGCGCGGGCACGGGGATTACGCTGGCTTTCTTCGTCACCGCATTCTTCACCTGGACCGTCAACAGCCTGCTTCAACTCCGCGCAGGCAGTGACGGCGAGAGAAACGCGGAGCGAGATTCCAGCGATTAGCCGCCAGAGACTTCGCGGCGGGATTCCGCCGCGCAACACTGCCGGAGGTTACCATGGCAGACATATGGGACATAGCGAGGTACGTGGAATCCAATCCAGACGACCACGAACAACGCTGGCGCCTGGCCAAGAAGCTCTACACGGCGTGGGAGTACCGTCTCGCCCTGGAGCACCTCCAGATCCTGAAGAACGAGGGACCGGAGCGGATCAATATCCTGCGCTACCTGGGCGCGACCTATTATCGACTCGGTCGCTACGACGAGGCGATCAAGGAACTTCGCGGCGCCATTGAAACCTGGCCCGACGAGATCGGCATTTACGAGCAACTCGCCCGCGTGCTGGAAATCGCGGGCGATCACGTCGGCGCGGCCGGCATGTGGGACATGGCCCTCCAACTGGATCCCCATCACCCCATGGCCGCCCATGCCGCGGAGCGACTCCGCAGCAACTTGCCGGGGGCCGAGAAAAAAAAAACAGTCTAGTACCCCCGGTCCCTGACTCTGAGGACCTGCGTCTGGCCCAAAGTGACAGCGGGATCGATCTCAGCGCCGGCGTGGTCTGCCATTCGTGCGGCGCCCGAAACAACGGCGGACAGGCCGCCTGCTGGCAGTGTCGCGCGCCCCTCGCGATGGATCTGGGGGCCGACCTTCACACGCATCCCTCCTCCAGCCACTCCCGGACCACCCACCGGCCTTCCACCCGCGCCGTCGAGCGACTGTTGCTCCTGGTCACCCTCGCCGTAAGCTTGACGGCCCTGGGCGCCTCGGTGTGGCTGCTTCAACAGGCGCTGAACCCACTCCAACTGCCCGCCCGCAGTCTCGGGCAACTTTTCAGCGGAGAACTTGTCACAACCCGTATCGCGCTGGGCATGCTCCTCGTCGCGGGCTGGCCGCTCGTACTGCGGGGCAGCGTCGGGGCACTCAATATACGCTTCAAGCGGCCCGGCCACTTCCTCGGCGCCATTGGCATACTCCTGGGCGGGCTCACCTATCTACTAAGCTTCATTCCCGGAAGCGGTGTCGCGGCCGCCCTCGCCATCCCGCCCTTCGTGTCCCTGTTTCTGTTTCGACGCGTGCTCAGAATGCGGCTCGGGGCCGCCACGGGCCTCTGCATCGTTCAGTATCTGCTCATGACCATCTTGCTGGCCGGCGCGACCTGGGGACTCGAGTCCATCGCCACACGGCGCCTGCTCAATCCCATCCGGGAGCTCCCGGCCATACTGGTATACGCCCGTCAGCCTCCCAACACAGCGCGGCAGGTGTTGCCCATTCCGGGGAGCGCCGCTTTCGAACCCTTCCGCTGGCGCACCACGGGCTCGGAATGGCTGGACCACCGGGCCAATCACATGGCGGTGGAGGTGAGCAATTCGGATCGCCCCTCCACGTGGAACCTGTCGTTGCGCGAGGAGGGCGCGTCGAGTCCACTCGTTGCGGTCGTGGACGGCGAAAGCCCCTGGCGCTCGGCACGAATGAACCCGAAGGTCGGCGTCAATTACCATCTCTCCATCGAATCCGGGATCGTTCCGGGCGATGTGGTTCAGATCTTCAGCCTTCTTCCATTGGACTCACCCTGAATTCATCCGTTTGGCACCACCGGCATCGCAGTTCGTCCTCAACCACTCGCGGATGGCGTCGTTCCAGGGCCAGCGCGCGAGGCACGCCCCGTACCAGCCACAGGCCCCGGCGCTGTCGCCCCGAGCCGTGGCCACGAGGGCCAGTAACTGGTAAACCCGCCCCGTTTCGAGGCCCGGTCGCGCCCGCATCAGATGCTCCCGCGCCAGGCTGAAGTCTCCTCTCTCGTAGGCGTAGATGCCGTAGCTCTCGTGGGCATCGGGATGATAACCCCAGGCCCGCGTCGCTGCCTCGTAGTCCGCGCGGGCGTCCCCACCGGCCAGGTGCGCGTCTTCCGCACGGCGAAGGACGGCACTGGGATAGAACACCGTCGCGAAAAAAATCGCCGCCCCCGCCATCGCGCCCCCCGCCACACCAATCGAAAGGCCTCGGGCGCGCGACGTACACGCGGCGGCCTCCGGTCTGTTTCGAAGGTTCATGGTGTAAAGCGCCACACCGACCAGGGCGTGAGGGGCGCTGTGAAAAGCCGGGTGGGTCAACGAAAACACCGCAAGGGAGATCAGCCCGCATAACGCGACGGGAGATTTGAACCGAAGCGAAGAGATGACCCAGAGCACGCCGATAGCGCCGGCCAGCCCGGTCTCGCACAGCCATTCGAGGAGATCCATGTGAGCGTGATCGGTGAGGAGCGCATTGGCGCCGCGGGCGTCGAGCAGGGCCTGATGCCCCAGCCAAACGGGGATTTCCCGCGCGAAATGGCCCAGCCCGCACCCGGCCAGGGGGTGCTCCCCCAGAAGGGAAAGGCTCGCGCCCAGGATCCAGCGCCGTACGTTGCCGCCCACGTCGGCGTCGCTGAACAGGCCCCGCCATTTACTCCAGAGGTCGAGATCGGCGAAGCAATACGCAAACGGCACGGCAATCAGCATTCCCAGGAGCGCCGGAATGGCCGTGCGGGGAGGAACGGCGCGGGCCATAAGAAGGGCACACATGCCCGCCACCGCCGCCACCAGAGCACCCCGTGAACCCGTCATCAGTATCGTGAACGAGAGCAGCGCCATCGCTGCGGCGAGTCCCGCAGTGCGCCACCTCGGGTGCGATGGCGCCGATTGAATGGCGCCGGGAAGGCAAACCAGGCCAACGGCGAGAAAGCCGGCGAGGAGTCCCTCATTGCCGAAAACGGAGTACATATCTTGATCATAGTGCGGGAACCGGGGAAAGACCCCCGCCATCGCGCCGGCGCCTTGAAACAGGGCCAGAATTGCGGCACAAAGGGCGGCGCAACAAATTGACCGCCGGATCGCGATCCCATGGGCCGGGTGCTGGAGTAAATCGAAGGCGAGGGTCCCCAGCAGCAGGAGGGGCAGAAGCCGCAGTCCCTCATACCATACAAAGCTGGAAAAGGGAGCCACGGCGATGCCGAGTCCGACCGCCCCCGCCAGGACAACCCAGCAGGGACCGAGCGCCCGGAATCCCGGAGCCGGGTTTCGATTGAATAGCACCCCGCAGGTTGCCAGTACCAGCACCCCCAACCAGAGCGCGGCCTCTTTCACATCCAGAAAGGATACGACGTTGAGGGACCAGACCAGGGTGGTGGCCAGCACCGTAGCCTGGAGGGTGCGAAGACGGATGTGATCGCCCCGGCGTGCGTCTGAAACTCCGCCGGCCCCCCTCACAATTCGGAAAGGGGGCCTTGAAGTTCGGGATACAACTGCCGGATGCAATCCGGGCAGATACCGTGACTGAATTCCGCGTCGGAATGATCGCGGATAAACACCTCGATCTGGTTCCAGGAGCCCTTGTCATCCCGGATCTTCTTGCAGGAGGCGCAGATCGGCAGCAGGCCGCTCAAGGTCTTAATCTCGCCGATGGCCGTCTGCAACTCCAGGATCAGTTCCTTGCGGCGGGTAATCTCCTCGTGCAGACGCACGTTGGACTCTTCCAGTGCCGCCGTGCGCTCTTTCACCCGGCGCTCCAGTTCGTCCTTCGACTGATGGAGTACCCGCTGCGCCGCAACCCGTTCGGTCACGTCCCGCAGCATCACCGTATAGAAACGCTCGCCCCCCAGCCGGGCCTCCGTTACCGCCAGATCCATATGAAATTGGTGCCCGTCCTGGCGCAACCCGTGGACCACATAGGTGACCCCGGGCTCCCCCATCTGCTTGCGGTCCAGATACTCCAGAAGGTACTCCCCTTCTTCACGCTCGCCATAGGCCGACGAGAGCAGCATGGACAAATGCTCGCCGACCAGTTTGCCGGGGCGGTAACCAAAGAGGGTCGTCACGCGGGCATTCACCGACTCGATTATGCCGAATTCGTTCGTGGTGACAATGCCATCGTGGGCGCTTTCCACGATAACCCGGAGCCGCTCCTCGCTTCTTTCGAGCTCGCGAACAACCCAGAACAGAAACCCGGCCGAAAGTAGAAGGACAAGTGTGCCGATTCCCCCCAGCACGGCCCCGGAAACCAGGGAGGACTCGAACTTGTACACGACCGCAAGCCCCCCCACGAAGAGCATGGCCCCAAGGAGGAGAACGACGGTGGACAGAGATATGTTCCGCTTTTCCTTCATGGCAGTCAGTCTAGCAGGTTGAAGCGGGCCACACCAGTGCCGCATCCACGTTCAGGGAAGGCGACACCGGGCCGATATACCGAAGGCGGGTTCTCGGAATTTCGGCGCCTGCGGAGATTGCTACCGCGCCCATCCCGTGCTAGAATGCAAACGGAGTACTTTACCTGAAATAAACGGCGGCGGGCGCCGTGCTAAGCCCGTCCGCCGAAACAACTTAAATTACGGGTTCGCGGCATCGCCCGCACCTCGGACAACGCCCGCGCGCGACCTTGCGATCGCTGCGTCGGGGTCAGAATTTCGGCGTGCGCGGCATTCGTTGAACAGGGATCCATCCGTTCCATCATGGCAGACTCTTCCAATCCAAAACCGTCTTCGCTGGACCCGGAGTTGCTCCGTATCCTGGAGGCGGCGCAGTCGGGAATGCCCTCCCCCCTGCTGGATGATGATCCCCTCGTGGATTCCAGTCTCTTCGATGAAAACGCATCGCTGGCACCCCTGACCACATCGACCGCGTTGCGTCACGAATCCACGGACTTCGATGGGCCTGTCCCCGAAGACACCGCCGGCGCATCGGAGTTCACACCGACCGATACGCCGGACGAAATCACCGCATTGGACCCACCCGACGAACCCGACCTCCCGGCAACGTCTCCGGTCGCCCCTGAAGCTGCGGAGGCGCCAGTCGAGGAGGCTCCCGCTGTCGACGCCTGGTTCGAGGAAGAATCGCCGCTGACACAGGATCAGTTGGACGAGATGGTTGAGGCTGCGGAGCTGAGACGCCAGCTCGCTCCACAGGAAGAAGGCCCCGAGGATGCGGCGGTGTTCACCCATTCGACGCCCTTGCCTGCCAGCGCCCACCCCGAACCGGATAGCCCCGACACGGCCATGTCCCAGGCGGAGCTGGACACCCTTTTCTCTGAGGCGCCCGCCGCTGAGGTAAGCAACAAAGCCGACGAAGCGGAAAGCCCGATGTCCCAGGCGGACCTTGATGCCCTCCCGGCGGAACCAGCACCCTCCATCGAAAGCTCGGATACGTTTGAGGACGAAGCCCCGCTGACGCAGGCCATCCTGGACGAGATGTTTGAGGCTGCGGAACGCCGGCGAGAACTCGCCAGACAGGAAGAAGCTGTCGCAACGAGTCACAGCGACGCGGCGTCACTTCCACCCGTTGTCTCTGAGCACGACAACGCCCCCATGTCACAGGCCGAGCTCGATGCCCTACTCGCCGGGCAGGACAGCGCCAGTGATACCGGCGCGGCCGTCGAAGATGACGCCCCCATGTCACAGGCCGAGCTCGATGCCCTACTCGCCGGACAGGCCGGCGCCAGCGATACCGCCGCAGCCGTCGAAGATGACGCCCCCATGTCACAGGCCGAGCTCGATGCCCTACTCGCCGGACAGGCCGGCGCCAGCGATACTGGCGCGGCCGTCGAAGATGACGCCCCCATGTCACAGGCCGAGCTCGATGCCCTACTCGCCGGACAGACCGTGGCGACTCCTACGGCTCCAACCGAAAACTTCACCGAAGAAGAACCGCTCTCGCAGGACGACCTGGATTCTCTTGTCCAGGGTCTGGAAAACGCCGCGCGGGTCGACGAAACCCCGCCGCAAGCCGATAGCCCCCTTTCTCAGGACGACCTCGACGCTCTTCTGGGCGATCTCGAGTCGAAAGCGGCGCCGCCCACCGCAGCGAATACCGCAACCGATGGAACACTTTCACAAGATGACCTGGACGCGCTCCTGGGCGATCTTGAGTCAAAGGCGGCCCAACCCGCCGGGTCGACAACCGCTGGTGATGGACCCCTTTCACAAGATGATCTGGACGCGCTCCTGGGTGATCTCGGCTCAAGTACGGCCCCCCCCGCCGCGCCGAGTACCGCCGGCGATGACCCACTTTCGCAGGATGATCTTGATGCATTGCTTGGCAGTCTGAATGGGCAGAACCCCGAAAAACCCGCCGCGCCCGTCGAAAACTCCGGCCCCCTCACCCAGGCCGATCTGGATGCCCTGCTGGCCGGTCAAGCGCCGGAAACGGAGCCGCGACATGCGATCGCACAGGACGATCTGGATGCCCTGCTCGATGCCGCCTCGGGAAAAAACGCCACACCCCCGCCCGGAAGTACGGCGGCGGACCGGCCCGTGGCCCTCACGCAAGACGATCTCGATGCGCTCCTGGCGGGTGCAATTGCACCGACTTCCGCTGACCACAGCGTCGCTTCACTCTCCGACGATGACCTGGAAGGGCTCTTCGACCAGACCACGGGAGCCCCGCTTGCAAAAGCCGATGACGGTCCCCTGGACCAGGCGAATATCGACGCGCTCCTGTCCGGACGGGGCGAGGAACAGGTGCTGGACAGCAGCGCGCTTGATGCGCCCATCCTCTCTTCCGGCGGCGCCTACGACGACGATGTTTCGCTGAGCCAGTCGAGCATTGACTCCCTGATGGCCGACCTGGACAGCGGGGGCGCGCTCTCCGGTGGTCCGGGCGCGCCCGACAGCCCGATCGCGGAAGACGCCGGCGACGACGATGAGCTGGGCGAGATTTCGCAGGACATGATCGATGCGCTGATCGCGAATGCGCAGGCCCAGTCCGCGGGATCGGCTGCCCCGGCCTCAACGAGCGAGATCGGCTCGGAGAATTTTGCCGCCGCCGCCACCGCGTCCGACTCGGGTCCCGAATTGCTGTCCCAGAGCGATCTTGACCGTCTGATCGAAGAATCGCGCCAGCAGGATCGCGCCCGCGGCCAGGCCAAACAGCGGGCCTTGGAAGAGGCCATATCCGCGGCGCAGGCCTCGGCGCGAACACCCGCCGCCCCGGATCTTCTCCAGGAGATTCAGGCGCGGGAGAAACCCGTCCGACCGGCGAGCCCCGCGATGATCTTTCTGCGCGACAACAGCGCCCGAATCGCGGCCTCCCTGTTGATCGGCGGCCTGGCGGCCCTCAGCACGGGCGTGCTCCTCCACCTGAACCGGGAGCTCATCCTCGAAGACGTCCGCCCCCAGGCGGTTGCCGAGCTGGACGTCGCGCTGGAGCGGGCCCGGGAAGAAATCGCGCGGGGAGACTATCCCGCCGCCATCGCCGAGCTGGAAGTTCCGGTGGCGCGCGCCATGCCGGGTGCGGCGCGGAATGACGCGCTGTACGTGCTCCTGGAAGCAAAATATCGCTCCAGCCGGGCCGAATACGGCTCCGATGAATTCGATGAGTTGAGCGCGCTCATCGAAGACACCGTAGCCCAGGCGCCCGCCCACGCCCGCGCGCCGGAGGCCCTGGGCTGGCGCGCCGAAATGTTCAAGGAGAACGCGCCCCAGACCGCCCTCGACATCTACAAGAAGATCTTCGACCAGTACGCCGAAGCCCAGGATCTGGACAAGATGCTGATCGACGCTTCCAAGCTGGCCCTGGCCCAGAACGATCCTCTGACCTCCGCTATCTATGCCCAGGATCTTCTGCGCCGTTTTCCCGCATCCCCGTGGGCTGGGGAGGCGATTCTCGCCGTAGGCGACGCCAATCTAATTGCCGGAAACGAGGCGGACGCGCGCTCCACCTTTGTCCGGATTGCCGAATCCGAACCCGACTCGGGTCTGGGGGCGCAGGCCTTTTTGCGGCTGGGCAAGCTGGCCTACGACACCGGTGCCTACGATCAGGCAATCATGCAACTGACCAAGCGCCTCGAAACGACCACGACAACGGACGGTAACGACGAAGTCTATCTGCTCCTCGCCCAGTCCTATCGGAAGGCGGGAAAGCTGAACGAAGCGCGCGACACGCTCAATGACCTGCTCAACATATTCGAGCCCGGCCCCGTAACGCCCCGCGCCTATATCGAGTACTCCCAGGTGCTGGAGTCCCTCGGGGAGCGCGAAAAAGCCGTGAAGACCGCGCAGCGGGCCGCCTTGGAGTTTCCCGCCAATCCCGATGTGCAGCGCAACACCGGCGAACTTCTGGGACTCAGCGGCAATCCGCTCGCGGCCGCCACCTCCCTCGTTGCGGCGGATGACGCGGGCGCGGCGGACCCCAATCTGCTCCTGACGGCGGCGCGCTATTACCGCACCGCCAACATGCCGGAAGAAGCCGCGAAAATCTATGAACGCATCAAAGCCAACTACGGCGGTTCCCAGGCGGCCCTCGCGGGCGGTATTGAGGCGGCCCAATTGCGCTACAGCGAGGGCGACGCGGAGGGGGCGCTGGACGATCTGAAAGCGCTCCAGGCGGCCACGCGCGGCACGGAGCACATGTTGTCGGCCCTCCAGGCGATGCAGGAGATCTATCAGGATCTCGGGCTCAGCGACCATGTCAAATCGACCGGCAAGGAGATTGCCGAGCAGACCACCTCGCCCGAAATCCTGGCCAGTACCGCAATCAACCTCCTCGACGCCGGCGACCTGGAATCGGCCCAGAACGCCATAGAGAAGATCGATTTCAGCCTGCTCCAGGGCCCCATCGCCTTCGACCTCCTCATGAAAGAGGGCAAGGCCCTCCTGGCGGTCGCCCCGCAACGCGGACTGGAGAAGCTGGAGGAGGCCCATTTCAATTACCCCGAAGCGCGGACGCGCGAAGCCGATCAACTCCTGCTCCAGACCTACCTCGCCACGGAACGTCCCGCAGCGGCCCGACGTATGGTCATGGAATTGAAGGCCGCCGTGGAAACCAAACCCTCGGACAAGCCCTACCTGGTGGACGCCGCCATCGCCTGGGGCGACTATCTCTACGACAAGGAAGACTACCGCACGGCGGAATTCGCCTATGCCATGGCCGAAGAAGTCGGACTGAAAGCCTCTGAAACCGTCGCGGGCATTCGCACCCACCCCGACTGGGCACGCTACCAGCGCGCCAACGCCCTCCTGCGCCTCGCCGATTATGAGGGCTGCGTGGCGCTCTATGACAAGATCGCAGCCTCCGATTCCTCCTGGGCCGGCGAAGCCGCCGTCAAAGCGGGGCTCGCCCGCCTGGAACAGCGCCAGCGCGGCATCGAAATGCCGCCGCCCCCCGAGAAGACGGCCCAGGCCGCGACCCGCGCGGGGTGATCCATGCCCACCCATCCCCTGCCCTACCGCATCCATGATTTTCTGACGCGTCAGATTGAATGGTCTCGCGCCGTCATCCAAGAGCTGGACGCATTCTGCGCACTGCCCGATTCCGCCGATCTGGAAGAGGCCGCCCGGCTTCAACAGCGCCGCGAACGGGAAGCCCGCGACATGACCCGAGAGTACAATGGATTGCGCCACGAATGGCGGGAGTACACCGACATCGCGCAGGACATCCGCGAGGCCATCACCCGACATTCGGAAGAGGCCCAGTCGCTGCTCGAAGAAGTCAAAATCCGTTACCGAAGGGCCGAAGGCATGGTGCAGCGGAAGAAAGCGCGAAACCATGAAGACCTCAACGACTTGCGCCGGGGCCGCCGCTCTGTCAATATCTACCGGCCGGGGACTCTGGTGGCCCCCGGATTTGTAGACAGGAAGGCTTGACCACCGGCCTCTCGGGGTCGAAAGTTCGCATGAAACCACCGCAATCCGATGTAGAAGCCCTGGCCCAGGCCGTGGATCTCTTTACCAAGACGACCGCAAGCATGGAAGAGGCCTACCGCCACCTCCAGCAGCGCGTTACCGATCTCGACCAGGAACTGGCCACCAAGAACCTCCAGCTCGCCCTGACCACCGACTATCTTTCCAACCTGCTGGAGAGCATCTCCGATGGCGTGATCGCCGTGGACATGTCCGAGACCATAACCCGCTTCAACCGCGCCGCCAGCAGCGTCCTCGGTTTCGAAGCCCAGGAGGTCGTGGGGCGCCCCTTTCCCTCCGTCTTCGGCCGCTCCTTTGCCGCCCCCGTCATGCCCGGCGTCATGGAACTTCAGGCGCGGAGCGGGCGCCGCGTGCCCGTAAGTGAAAAGGACTCCACCATCGCCGACCGCGACGGCAACCGACTCGGCTTCGTGAAAACTTTCCAGGACTTGAGCGAATTGAGCGCCTTGCGCGAGCAGGTCCGACAGATTGATCGCCTCGCCGCCATCGGCGAGATGGCCGCAACCGTGGCGCACGAAATCCGCAACCCCCTCGGCGGCATCCGAGGCTTCGCCACCTTCCTCGCCCAGGACACGCCCGAGGACGACCCGCGCCACCGCCTCGTGCAGAAAATTCTCACCGGCACCAGCAGTCTGGAAAAAGTCGTCAGCGGGCTCCTCGAGTACACGCGCCCCGTGGAACTCAAACTCGTGCCCACCTCCTGTGCGGCGATTGCCCAGGCCGCGCTGCGCTATATGGAATATGATCCCAGCCGGATCACCATCTTCACCGAGGTGGATCTAGACCTGCGCATCCTCGCGGACGCCGACAAGATCCGCCAGGTGCTGATGAACGTCCTGATGAACGCCGTGCAGAGCATCACCGGTCGGGGCGAAATCCGCGTGAGCGCCGAGGCGGATGGAAATCTGGTTCATCTCGTGGTCCAGGACACGGGTTGCGGCATGAATGAAAAAGAATTGAAGCAGATCTTCTCGCCCTTCTACACCACCAAGGAAAAAGGCACCGGGTTGGGCATGGCAGTATCGCAGAAGATCGTCGATGGCCATGGCGGTGTACTCTCCGCCCATAGCGAGCCCGGCAAAGGCACGCGCATCGCCATCCAACTTTCCAGAGCCGAGTAAAGGGAGAGCATGCACACGCCCCGTTCCAAATACCGAATCCTCGTTGTCGATGACGAACCCCTCATGCGCGAATACGTGGAGGAAGCCCTCCAGCGCGCGGGCTACCAGGTGGACACCGCCGGCAATGGGGCCGACGGTGTGGCCCTCTTTGACGCCCACCAGCACGATGTGGTGGTGACCGATCTGAAGATGACCCCCATGGACGGCATTGCGGTACTCCGCGAAATTCTGGCAAAACACCCCCAGACGCGCGTCATCGTGATGACCGCCTACGCCACCATCGAGACCGCGATCAGCGCGCTCAAAGGCGGCGCGACCGACTATATCCTCAAGCCCTTCTCCCCGGATGTGCTCGAAGTGGCCGTCACCCGGGCCCTGGAGCTGAGCCGCCTTACCCGGGAAAACCAGTACCTCCGCGAGGAGCTCAACGTTCGATACGACGGCGCCTCCATGATCGGCGCGAGTCCGCCCATGCGCCGGGTCCAGGAAGACATTCAGAAAGTCACCAACAGCCGCGCCACCGTGCTCATCCGCGGCGCCAGCGGAACCGGCAAGGAGCTGGTCGCCCGCGCCATACACCACGGCGGCAACCGCGCCAACAAGCCCTTCATCAAGGTAAACTGCGCGGCCCTCTCGGCCGGAATCCTCGAGAGCGAGCTCTTCGGCCACGAAAAAGGTGCCTTCACCGGCGCCCACGACCGCAAAATTGGACGCTTCGAACTCGCCGACGGCGGAACACTACTTCTGGACGAAGTGAGCGAGATCAATGTGGATCTCCAGGCCAAACTGCTGCGCGCACTGCAGGAACGCGAAATCGAGCGCGTCGGCGGCTCCACCACCATCCCCGTGGACACCCGCATCGTCGCCACCTCCAACCGCAACCTCGAAGAGGCCGTGGCCGCTGGAAAATTCCGCGAAGACCTCTTCTTCCGCCTTAACGTCATCACCCTGCAACTGCCGCCCCTTCGCGAACGCAAAGAGGACATCCCCAATCTGGCCGATCACTTCCTCCGCAAGTTCAACACGGAGAACGGCAAGCAGATCCAGGGCTTCACCGACGAAGCGCGCACCGCCCTCCTCGCCTACAACTGGCCGGGCAATATCCGCGAATTGCAGAATGCCATCGAGCGGGCCGTTGTCCTGTCCGCCGAAAAATGGCTTACGCCCCGGGACTTCCAGTTCAACACCGCCACCCTGATTCAGGAAAGCGCTCCCGCTGGCCTGCCCGCCGGCACCACCGTCGCCGAGATGGAGCAGCGCCTCATCTTCAGTACGCTGGACCACTGCCAGCAAAACCGCACCCGCGCATCCGAACTCCTCGGCATCAGCGTCCGCACCCTGCGCAACAAGCTCAACGAATACCAGGCCGCCGGTATCGACGTCCCCGGACCCAGAGACTAAGGGGACGGCCCGAGGGGACGGACCCGCGCCAGGGCACACTGCCATCGCGAAGCACCCCAAGCGCCGCACCACATCACCACGACGAGCACGGCCCACCCGAATGCGCGGGCCTGTCCCAGGGGAATAACGAAAGCGACCCGAACGATCACAACGATCCCCCTCGCCGTTCCCAAAAGTATGCCGGGCGCCACCCATACACAGAGGAGCCTGCGACGAAGTTCATGGGTGCGAAGGTCTACCCCATTGAGGCTTCTCGGCCGGGCGGTAAGAGAACGAGATCAACCTCTTTCACGGGAAGTCACGACACCCGTAGGGACTGACGCACCCACCCTGTTTTGGACGGATCGTCCTGCACTGCGACCCAAAGGCCAAGTCGACAAGGCGTCGTGTATTTTCCGGATGCGGCTGTCCCATCGTACGGGGACTGGACTTGACGTCACCGTAGACGGTTCAACAGGCGAGATGTCATCTGGTCGGCGTGACGCTGTAAGCCAGGTTCACTTCCGCGAGGAACGGGACAGCCACACCCCGCGACGTCACGAACTCCCAGTCGGAACACTGAATACGTTGTAGAAGAAGAAGATCTTCACTGGGAACGCGGGTGCGTCAGTCCCTGTGGCACCCGAGTTTTGCAACGGGCTGCTAGTCTCCTCTTGGGGTCTCGATTTACAAGCGACAATGCTATTCGGATCGTCTCGATTGAACAAAGGGACCGTCTCAAAATCACCGCTCCTTGCCCCCTCCCTGCTATACTCCCCCCCAAACCCCAAAGGAGCCCTGCCATGTCCCCCATCGCCATCCTCCTCACGTGTCTGGCCGCCACACAGGGCCCGGTGCTCGGCATCGAGGGCACCCGCTTTACCCTCGACGGGCAGCCCACCTTCCTGATTGGCATCAGCTACTACGGCGCACTCGCGATTGAAGACGAGACCGTGCTCGCCGACGACTTGGACACGATGAGACAACACGGCTTCAACTGGGTCCGGATCTGGGCCTGCTGGAACACCTATGACGAAAATACGAGCGCTGTGAATCGTGATGGCACACCCCACGGCCCCTATCTGGACCGACTCACGCGGCTCTGTGCTTCGGCCGGCCAGCGCGGCATGATCGTGGATGTAACGCTCCATCGCGGAGAACAGGAGGGCGTTCCCCGGACCTTCGAGGAACACCTCGCCGTGACGGAAACCCTTGCCCGAACCCTGAAGCCTTTCCGAAACGCCTACTTCGATGTCGGCAACGAGCGGAACGTCGGTGACGCGCGCTACGTGCCCTTGGAGGAAGTAGGCAGACTCATTGCCCGTATCAAGGAGATCGATCCCGAGCGCCTGTGCACGGCCTCGGATGGCGGCGAGATCGCGCTGGACGAGGTGGCGGACTATCTCTCCGTGGGGCACGTGGATTTCCTGGCGCCCCATCGCGGTCGCCACGCCGGTTCGCCCGCGGAAACCGCCGCCCGCACCACGGCCCTACTCAATACCGCAGCCGGGATTCGTCCGGTGCCGGTGCATCACCAGGAGCCCTTCCGCCGGGGTTACGCCGACTGGCAGCCCGACGCGAAAGACTTCCAAACGGATCTTGAAGGCGCCCGCGACGGCGGCGCGGCCGGTTGGTGCTTCCACAACGGCGGCACCCGCACCACCGAAGACGAGCGTCCCCGACGCTCCTTCGACCTGCGCCCCGCGGAAGACCGTCTCTTCGAGCAGTTCGACGCGGAAGAACAGGCGCTTCTCCATTGGCTCCGCGGTAACGTGAAAGCCACCCCCCGGACCGGGGCGGCGCGCTGAGACCAGTCGGTCCACTCCCGCCACTATGTGTGCGTTCACAACACCCGTGATCTGCCCGAGCCGGTATGGGTGAGTAGTTACGCTTCGGCGTTGCGGTCCGTTTACGCCTGACATCGTTTCCCCGCGCCTTCCCAGTTGACTTTCGGAAACATAAACTTTATACTTCAAAGAACTTGCAATAAAGCAAGCAGGATCTGGAGCGGCATGACCCAACACGCAGTATCTATCGATCACGGTGACGGAAGCCGTACCATGAACCGGACCAAACTGCGTCATCGTGTCGGCGCCATAAAGCGGTTTGCGATGCCGTCGCTCTTTCTCGGCACAAACACACTCGGTCTGCTCTTGCTCGGATTCCGTCTGATCCATCCAGATTTCGTAGTCCGCGTTCTATATGACTTGAATACTCTTTTCTATCCGACGCTCTTCCTCGGCCTCGCTGCGCGCCGGATAGTCATGCGCGGACAGGGTGTTCGCCCCGGCCTGGCATGGATCGCCCTCGCGTTATCTCTGCTCACCCTGCGCGTATACGCCACCCATATCGAACCCCGCAGTCTCCAGCTCCGCGAGGTCACCATTAGCTCCAGCAAGGTCCGCGAGCCGTTCACACTCCTCCACATCTCCGACATCCAGTCGGGTGGAATCGGCGCCTATGAGGAAAAAGTCTTCGACGAGATCCGCGCCCTCAACCCCGACCTCATCGTCCACACGGGCGACCTGCTCCAGCCCACCGGTGGCCTGACGCGCCAGAGCGAACTCCCCAAACTGGCGGCACTGTTCGCCACGCTCCACCCACCCATGGGCATGTATGCGGTGGAAGGCGAATCCGACACGGGCCTCGTTCACATCCCGCCCGATAAACTCGGCGGCCTACGCTTTCTCAATTCCGAGTCCATCGGCATCCGCGCAAACGGCATCCACATCCGGCTCCTCGGCCTGGCCCACGCCCAATCCTTCCGACACGGGGCCGTGCCGGAGACCGAAGTGTCCAAGTGGCTCGCCGACAGCCCGACCGAAGCGATTAGTATTGTCATGGGGCACAGGCCCGACTATCTCACCCGCCTAACGGATCAGCCCATCGATCTGTGCCTGGCGGGCCACACCCACGGCGGCCAGGTCCGCCTCCCATGGATCGGCGCGCTCGCAACCTCCAGCAATGCACCGAAAGCGTGGTCCCGAGGCTATCACGAAGCAGGCCACACCCGCATCAACGTCTCCGCGGGCATCGGCGCCAGCCACAACAAGGGCCTGCCCTCCATCCGCATCAATTGCCCGCCGGAGATAACGCTGATACGATTTGTCCCGGAGAAGACACTTTGATAAATTTAGATCGGCAGAGGGAGCACCAGGCCCCTTCAAGTGAGTCGTTTCTATTTGGAAAGGGCGTGCGTGTGGATGTTCAACCGAGCGACAACCGAATGCCCCGTCGCGCGTGGGCCGTTGCAATCGCGGTCCCCCTGCTCTTCGTCGTCATGAATGTGGCGCTCTTTTTCTGTTGCTTCGTGCTCCCTTTCGGCACCAGCGTTCGCATCATCTACAATGCCAACACTATCCACATGCCGGTGCTCTTTGCACTGGCGGGAGGCGCCGTCCTCTATGCTGCGCGAGGGGTACCGCAGCCCCGGGCCATGCAAACCGTAGCGACCTTATGGCTGCTGCTGGCGACCGCGATGGTTGCGACGCGAATCTATGCAACTCACATCGAGCCGCATCGCCTTCAAGTGCGCGAGGTCACTATTGCATCTCCAAAAGTCACCCGCCCCTTCACCCTCCTCCACATCTCCGACATCCAGTCGGCGGCCATCGGACCCTACGAGCAAAAAGTCTTTGATACCGTACGGGGCCTGAATCCCGATCTAATCCTGGACACGGGCGACTTACTCCAGCCCACGCCCCCCTTGACCTACCGAACTGAATTGCCAAAGGTTGCCGCGCTATTTCGCACCCTGGATCCGCCGCTGGGCATGTACATGGTGGAAGGCGACACCACGGGGCCGATTGGCAAGGTAACGGCAGAGCAGACGGGCGGAATCGCGTACCTTCACTCTCGGGGTCAGACCATTGACGTAGACGGACTGCGGTTGCGCGTGTTCGGGCTGACGCTTTACGACTCTACACCGACAGGTAGTCCCGCGATGCGTTCTACCGTGGCCTCCTGGCTTCGCGAAGAGCCCGACACCCTGAGCATCGTCTTTGGCCACCGACCCGATTTCATTCTGCACATGAATGATCTTCCTATCGATTTGTGCCTCGCCGGTCATACCCATGGTGGCCAGATCCGCCTTCCTTTCATCGGGCCCCTGATCACTTTCACCCGCATTCCCCGAGATTGGGCGCGGGGCTTTCGGGAAGTGGGCCGTACACGTCTGAACGTGTCGGCGGGTATCGGTGCTGAGCATGCCAGCGGCCTGCCCTCCATCCGCATCAATTGCCCGCCCGAAATGACGCTGATCCGCATTGTTCCGGAGACTTCGGAGACAAAAACACATTAGCCTCGCGTCGACGCGCCCAAACTTGTTACCCGCCGTCCAGAAATGCTACAAAGCGGTGCAACATGCATGGCTGCGGCAGGCGCCTTCCTGCCCCATTTCCAGACAGGGGACTCATGAGCTATCGAACACTGAATCTGGCGAAGACACAGGACACGCTGTCCACCCTCATTCGCCGGATTGAGGAGCGCTTCCCTCAATCGAGCCTGCTTCTGGTCGCCCGGGAACTCCACACCATTGCCCTCGAAACCGAGTCCAGGGTCCGGTGGATATCCACGCCCAACTACCTGCTCCGGGCTTCGGTTTCCGTTCTTATCTGCGCCATCCTGGTCATCCTTGGTCTCAGTTTTACCAACGTGGACTGGACCATCGGCACCTTCCCCATGGCGGAGTTCATCCAGGTGATGGAGGCGGGATTCAACGACCTGCTCCTGATTGGCGCGGCCATTTTCTTTCTCACCAGCATCGAATCCCGGGTGAAGCGTGCGCGCACGCTCCAGTCGCTGAACGAACTCCGCGCCATCGCCCATGTGATCGACATGCACCAGCTCACCAAGGACCCCACGGAGCTTCGGCGGACGAGCAACATCACGCCCTCCTCGCCCCGGCGCGACATGAGCCCCTTCGAACTGAACCGCTACCTCGACTATTGCAGCGAGATGCTCTCCCTCGTGAGCAAGCTGGCCTCCATCCACGCCCAGCACTTTCCCGATGGCACCGTCGTCTCCGCCATTAACGAACTGGAAGCCCTCACCACCGGGCTGAGCCGGAAGATCTGGCAAAAAATCATGATCCTCCAGGCGCTGAGCCCGGAAATCGCGGGCGATACCCGGACCGCCACTTCCCCATCGAAGGGCAAGAGCGCACCACCGCGACGCCGACCCGGGAAATCAGCGTGATGAACACCGCGCCGCAAACACCACCGATCCGCTTCGTGGCGGCTGTGCCGGCGAACACGGCGGGCGTGCTTGAATTGCTTCGCCTCGCGGACCCGGACGATGCCGCTATCGATAAATATATTGGACGCGGCGCCTGTCATGGACTCTACAGCGAGACACGCCTCGTTGGTGTTGCCGTGTTGCTTCAACGGGGGCCGGACGTCGGGGAACTGACGAATATGGCGATTCATCCAGATGTCCAGGGCCGAGGCCTGGGCAAGGAACTGCTGGGCCACCTGATCAGGGAAGCGCGCAAGGCAGGCTTCGCACAGTTGACCGTCTCCACGGGAAATTCCAGCCTGGGCGCCCTTGCCCTGTACCAGAAGGTCGGTTTCCGCATCACGGGTGTCACGCCGGACCATTTCACGCGCCACTACCCCGAACTGATCGAAGAAAATGGCATACCTTGCCGCGACCAGATACACTTGAGTTTCATGCTGAGCGATCAGACGGGAGTATGACGATGCAGCCCTTCGTTGGAGTCATATCGGACACACACGGCCTCGTGCGGCCCGGCGCATTGGAGGCCCTGCGCGGGGCGGATTTCATTATCCACGCCGGCGATGTGGGCGACGCAATCGTGCTGGAGCAACTGGAGACCATTGCGCCGGTCCATGCCGTTCGCGGGAATGTGGATTTCGGCGCGCTGGGCGAACGACTCCCGGAGGACGCGCTGGTCTCGTGGCGCGGAAAGCATATTTACGTTTACCACATCCTCGAAGACCTTCCCCTCGACCCGGCGGCTGCGGGCATTCACGCCGTGGTCTACGGTCACTCCCACAAGCCCGATATCTCGGAGAAGAACGGCGTGCTCTATTTCAATCCCGGAAGTGCCGGCCCCCGGCGCTTCGCACTGCCGATTTCCCTTGGCCGATTTACCCTGGAGGGCGATGCCCTCAAAGCGGAACTCATCGAGCTGAAGGAGTAGCGACCGTCGCCCGTGCTTCGGCCCGCGCTCTTGATTCCACCGGTCAAGCCCCACCAGTCCCTTTCGTCTCACCCCATCGGATTCCAACTATCATGCGTCGCTCCTTCCCCACCGCCCGGTTTGTATTGGTCCTCGTTGTGGCGCTGCTCTCGAAGGTCCACGCCGAATCCTCCCCTGGATTCCATCCACCCGTCGATGTGCCGTTCAAAGCGAAATTCGACGGCTCCGAGCAGCGCTATGTGCTCCTGCTGCCCGCCGACTATCGGGAAGGCCAACCGCGCGACCTCGTGATCGCCCTCCACGGTCATGGCTCGGATCGCTGGCAGTTTGCGACCAACGAGCGGGGCGAGTGCAAAGGGGCGCGGGACGCGGCCGCCGCCCACGGCCTGATCTTCGTCTCGCCGGACTACCGCGCGAAGACTTCCTGGATGGGCCCCGCCGCCGAGGCCGATCTCGTCCAGCTCATTAAGAAGCTCAAATCCAAATACAACTGTAAACGGGTCATCCTCTGCGGCGGTTCCATGGGGGCCACCTCCGCCTTGACCTTCACCGCACTGCACCCCAGTCTCGTAGACGGTGTCGTGGCCCTCAACGGCACTGCGAACCACCTGGAATACGAGAACTTTCAGGAAGCCATCGCCGAATCCTTCGGCGGAACCAAGCAGGAGGCGCCCGAGGAGTACTACCGCCGCAGCGCCGAGTTCTGGCCCCTCCACTTCACCATGCCCGTCGCCCTGACCACGAGCGGGCAGGACACCGCCGTTCCTCCGGGCAGCGTCATGCGCCTCGCCGGAATGATCAAGAAGCTCAATCCCCAGGTGCTCCACCTCCACCGACCCGAGGCCGGTCACGAAACCAGCTATGACGATACGGTGGAAGCGATGAACTTTGTCCTGGATCGACTGCGCCCCGCAACCGTCGAGCGCACAGGACGCACCGCGAAACGGGCAGCCCGCCGATAACGGCGCGCCCGGACGGAAGCGCATCGGCTGCGCCCCGCCCGGGCTGGATTCAAACAATCCTCCCGCGTTAGATGCGGTCGTATTTCTGCGCCATCATGTGGGCCGAGCCCTCGCTCACCGGCGACTCACCGGGGTAGCGCACAAATTCCACGTGGCCATCCATATACAGGACGTTGGATCCGCCCGGAATATGGTTGAACTCATCCACCCGCGTGCTCGCCACGTCCATGTACACATAAAGTGAACTTTGCGCCATGGATGAGGCTCCCGGATTGTTAATGTCCGTGATCATGAAGCGCTCAACACCTTCACGAAGATTCTGCAATACATTGCTTCCGCCGTTGCCGTGGCCCAGGAAAGCAGACAGGGCGGCGTTGGAACTGAAGTCGATCGGCTGGTCGGTATCGCGGCTCGACGGGCTCAGAATGCCGTGGGTCCGGTAAATCGAGCCATAGTAGGCCCCCTTCATCTGGGTCGGAACCAGAACCGGGACGGTGCTCGAATAGGCCTCGTGAGCGTCCGCACGGGCCGTCCGATCAAGGGCGTACCCGATGTACCAATAGTTGTAGTCCGTTAACGCCGCGCCACGATTCGCCAGAAGCGACGTGTTGGTGTTCGCCGTGGTCGAACAGCCCATATGACCTTCCCAGGCGCCCGTGGTGGGATTCTTCAGCATATCCGCATTCACTTTGACGTTCGACGGGCACAACAGGATCGCCTGGTCCGTCATGTACTCGGGATAGAGCCTGTCGACCCGAGGCGTCCAGAGATAGAGGCGGCCGCCGAAGACGGGGTTGCCCGTTCCATCCACCCACTGTTCCATCGTGTCACAGTTGTACGCGGGAAAGTAGTTGCAGGTCACGCCGGGCCACGCCCCGCCACGGGCCTCATTCGCATACATCTTGAACACCAGACTCATTTGCTTCAGGTTGTTCTGGCAGCTTGCGCGGCGCGCCGCCTCCCGGGCCCGGGCCAAAGCCGGGAGCAGGATGGCCGCCAGAATGCCGATGATGGCGATCACCACCAGCAGCTCGATCAGGGTGAAACCACGTTGTCTCATGCCGTTTTCTCCTTGGTTGGGTGCATGAATCTGCCCTCGAAGACGCTGCGCACACCGCAGCTATATCGATTGCATGACGTAAGTTTAGATCACTTAACAATTGATTTGCAACAGATCTTTTTGAGATGTATAATAATCGCATAGTCAATCAAATTAACTCTCAACCAAGGAGACCCCCTCAATGAAATCGCTCGCCCTGCTACTGGCCGCAAGCTGCGCCCTGAATGCCCAGGCCCACTTCATCTTCCTGGAACTGCCCCCGGAAACGCCCGGCACGGCCCATATGCGCTTCTCCGAAGAGCCTCTGGAAGAAACCGACGCCGAACTACAGGAAAAAAGCGCGCCCATGACCGTTAACCTGAGTGATGGCGCGCCAATAGCCTTCTCGCCCGGAGAAAAGGCTCGCGTCGCGACCGTGCCGGCGGATGCCCCGCTCCTCAAGGGCTCGCTGGACTACGGCATCATGAATCGGGGCGGTGAATACCTCCTGGTTTATCACGCCAAGGCCGTGCGCTCCGTGGAAGGTGCCGGGAAGGCGTCGGGCCTCCCGGTGGAAGTACTCGCGGAAGTGAAGGATGGAACACTACTGGTCACCGTGCTGGCCAATGACAAGCCCGCCGAAGGGGCCGAACTGGTCGTCAATCTGCCCACGGTCAAGAAGCAGGCGGAGGTCACCACGAACGCAGAGGGCCAGGCCAGCTTCCCCATCGTGCCCGGCGGCTGGGTCGGCATTCGCGCGAAGGTGCAGGAGAGCAAAGAGGGCACCTTCGGCGACAAGCCCTATAAGGAAGTTCGGTCCTACAGCACCCTGACCTTCCCCTACCTGGCAAAATAATCGCGCCCAATCCCGGCACTTCTCCCAGTGCGGGGCTCTCCAGGGGCGGCAGGACCTCCGACCTGCCGTCCCTTTTTATTTTCGCGCCACACATACGAAAGAATGTGTCCGCCTTTTCCGATCAGGCGCGACACCCGGCAGATTAGGCACCGTCACAGGGCATAAATTGCCGCCTCCCCCCCTGCCAGCCGACTCTATCTGCTTCATTCTCCAACGTTTACTAGACTTTTCGCGCCATCACCATCTGGCACAGGGCTTGCTCTGGAGAGGCAGTGAAATCGCGTTCGAGAAAGATTCTCCCATGAGTGCCTTTGCCGGAGTAGATACGTCCACCTTGCTGGTGCAGGCGATGAAAGTGCGGGAACAGAATCACCGCTTCATCGCCAACAACATCGTCAATGTGGACACCCCGCACTACAATCCGGTGGAGCTCGATTTCCAGAAGACCCTGCGGTCCATGGTTGAAGGCCGGGGCGGCGTTGCCCTCCGCACGAGCCGACCCCAACACTTCGACTTTGAAACGCACCGTCTGGATTTCGAACGTCTTGCATTTTTGTCGAAGAATGACTACAATAAAGTAGACTTGGACGACCAGATCACAAAACTGTCCCAAAATACCGGTGAGTACACCACTTACGCGCGGTTGCTCGCCAAGAAATTTGAAATGACGAAGACCATGCTGCAAAGCCTGGCGCGCTAGGAGATGAGCGGTGAATCTGAACAAGATTTCAGCCAATGACATCGCGGTAAGCGGCCTGAAGGCGCAGCGGACGCGGATGAACATCATCGCCAACAACATCGCCAACGTGGAGACCACGAGGACGCCCGAAGGCGGTGTGTTCCAGCGGCAGATGGTCCTTCTGCGGGGCGACGAGATCAAGCCGGGGGCCAACCCCGAGCGCCTTGGCGTCCGCGTTAAGGATGTCATCCGCGACACCTCCCCCCCGCGCATGGTTTTCGATCCCCAGCACCCCGATGCGAATGAGGAAGGCATGGTGGCCTACCCCAACATCAACACGGCGGTGGAAATGGTGAATCTGATTTCGGCGCAGCGGGCCTATGAGGCCAACATCGCCGTGATAACGTCCGGGCGACAGATGAAACAGCGTGCGCTGGAAATTCTGCAGCAGTAACCGGCAGGTTGAAGGAAGTGAATAACCGATGATCGACCCGTTGAGAATCCCTGGAGCAAGTCTCCAGCCGACGGAAATTACCGCCCGCACCCCGCGTCCGCCTCAGGCCAATCCGCTGGGTACGGAGGGCCGTTCTTTCCAGGATTTCCTGGCGGATGCCATCACCGAAGTGCAGCATTTGCAGACTGAAGCGGACACCACGATAAAGCAGTTGGTGGCCGGTGAAATAAAGGATGTTTCCGAGGCGATGGTGGCGGTGGAAAAGGCCGATGTGTCCTTTCAGACCATGATGACCGTTCGGAACAAGGTCATGACGGCCTATGAAGAGATCATGCGGATGCAGATCTAGTTTCCGCAACCCTTACTTTTGAATCACGAATACCGAAAACAGGTCAGGGCATTCCCTGGGCTGTTTCCGTTATTATGCCGGGCGCGGCGACACGCCCAGGACCCGGCATCAATTGCGGGGCGCGGGAGAAATTCCCCCGCCCCGATGCGCGGAGATTACAATTGAATCCACGAAACCATTTTTCCGCCGAATTCCGCCTTGGGAAGCGGGGTGTGGCATTGGACAGGGTGGTTTTGTCTCCAACTTCGTGGAACGCCGTGCGGGCCAGGACCGCGAAGCTGGGTTCCCTGGTTGTTTGAAACCCCGTGGATCGGGGCAGCCGGGCGCAAGAGGTGTTTGCCGCAAGGGGCCAGTGTGCCCGGACGCGGAAGGTATTGCCATGCACCGATGTGGCCCGGACAAACAGGGTTAGGGTAGACTTGTGAATCTAGCAGCCTTCGTCGATTTTCTCCGCCAGATGCGGGCCCAGATCAAAGAGAACTGGGCCCTCTTCGACAACAATACCCGCGTCATGATCATATGCGTGGGCCTGCTGGTGGCCGCCCCCATCCTCTGGGTCACCTTCAAGGGCACCGAAACCCGCTACATCACCCTCGCCGACAACCTCACCGCCCAACAGATCGCCGAAACGGTTACCCTCCTGGAAGAGCGTAGCGTCGACTACAAGGTGGATGAGGCCGCCCACGCCATAAGCGTCCTTCCGAAGGATCGTGGCGAAATGCTCCTCCTCCTCGAGCAAAACAATCTTCCCGTAGGCGAGAGCGTGCCCGCCGGCTTCGAAGACTTCTTCGCCAGCTCCGACCTCATGTCGAACCAGTGGCTGAACAACGTGAACTTCATGCGGGCCGTGGAAGGGCAACTCGAAAAGCAGCTCAACATGCTCGACTTCGTCGAATCCTCCGACGTCATCATCCGGGAGGCCGATCAGGCCCTCTTCGTTGACGAGCAGATCCCCTCCGAGGCCACCGTCCAGCTCGCCGTGAACAGGCCCGTCTCCAAGCCCGAGCGCAAGTTGCTGGTCAGCATGGTGGCCCGGGCCGGCGGCGCCAACCTCCACGCGGGCAATATTACGATCAGCACCACGTCGGGCGAAGCCCTGCACATGCCGTCCGAATCCGAGTTTGCGTCCATCGCCAATGACAAGCTGGAATTTCAAGATGGGATCGAGAGCCGGATCGAGCAGAAGCTCATGAAGATCCTCGGCGACATGGGCGTTCACGGCGAGGTGATCGTCGGCGCCAATGTAAATTTCGACAAAATGGAGAAGGTGGAAGACGTCGTTGCCGAAGGCACGCCGCTGAGCGAACTGACAACCACGCAGACCATCAATTCCAACGAGCAATTGCCCCAGGGCGCGCCGGGCGCACTCACCAATGTGCCCGAGGCCGCCGCCGCGCCCGGCGGGGTCAACACCACCGATACAATGAAGGAAACGCTGACCAACAGCGAACCCAGCCGGACCACGACCAAGACCGTGACGGATCCGGGCAATGTGGTAAAATACTCGGTGGCGATGGTGGTTCAAGGCGACGATGTGACGCGGGAAACCGACGCCGATGGCAACGTGGTCAGCGAGCAATACAACGGCATGTCCGAAGAATTCCGCACGCGCCTTCAGCAAGTCGCCCAGAGTGCGGTCGCCCTGGAAGACGGCGCGGTCGCCATCAACATCGTGGATCACAATTTCCAGACGGCGGGTGTCGCGGCCCTGAATCAGGCGATGGAGACCCGTGCGGCCACGGAACAGATGGCGATGAACCAGAAATGGTACATGTCGGCCGGACTGATCGTATTGATTATTATCGCGTTCTTCATACTCCGGTCGATGTTCAAGAAGTCCGTCATCTGGCCGCAAGACGAGAAACCCGAAGAAAAGGTCAAAGAAATCCCGGCGGCAACGCTGGAAGACATGCGGCGCCAGGAAGTGGCGGCGGAGATATCCCAGCTTTCCATGGAAGATCCGGAAGCCATCGCCGCACTGCTGCGTAGCTGGATGAGCGAAGACGAGGACTGAGTTACGTCACCCGCACCTGAAAAAGTACCCGCCGACGAAATCAAGGGCCGCCGCAAGGCCGCCATTCTCCTGGCCTGTCTGGGTCCGGACAACGCCAGCCGTGTGCTCGGCGCCTTCAGCGACGAAGAAGTCGACCAGATGACGCTGGACTTGTCCAGCCTCGGCACCGTGGACGCCAATATCAAGGCGGCTGTGCTGGACGAGTTCTATGAAATGGCCGTGGCGAAGCGCTTCGTGGCCCAGGGCGGTATTGACTTCGCCAAGAACCTGCTGGAGAAATCCTTCGGTAGCGAGCGGGCCTTCGACATTCTAAACCGCCTCCAGAGCAGCCTGCAGGAGGTGCCCTTCCAGTTTTTGAAGCGGGCGGACCCTTCCCAGGTGTGCAGCTTCATCCAGGATGAGCATCCCCAGACCATTTCGCTCATTCTGGCCCACATGAACCCCGCCATATCCTCCATCATCCTGTCCTCACTCCCCCAGGACGTCCAGTCCGATGTGGTCATCCGCATTGCGACCATGGACCGCACCGCGCCGGAAATCGTGCGCGAGGTGGAGCGGGTACTGGAACGGAAGATGGCCTCCGTATTCAGCCAGGGCTTCACCTTCGCCGGCGGCGTGAAAGATGTGGCCGAAATCCTCAACATGATCGAGCGCTCCACGGAGAAGACGATCATGGCGGATCTGGAAGAGCGCGATCCCGAACTGGCCGACGAAATCGCACGGCTCATGTTCACCTTCGACGACATCGTCTTCGTGGACGATTCCGGTATTCAGAAGACGCTCCGCGAAGTTGAAAGCAAAGATCTGGCGCTGGCCCTCAAGGCCTCCAACGACGAAGTGGCCAACAAGGTCTACAAGAACATGTCCGAGCGGGCCCGCGAGATGATCAAGGAAGAAATCGAGTTCATGGGCCCCGTGCGCATGAAGAACGTCGAAGAGGCCCAGCAGAAGATTGTCGCCGTTATCCGGCGCCTGGAAGAATCCGGCGACGTGGTCATCTCCGGTCGCGGTGGCGGCGATGCCGATGAAATCCTTGTCTAGGGTGTCGGCAATGCGCCGACATCGGTTTGGCTGAGCCATGGCCCGTATACTGAAATTTGTCCACGCCGAAACAGCGGATGTGGCGCGCTTCGACCGGGAGTTTCTTGAGGAGTTCCCCGAAGAGGAACTGCTGGCCCCCGACTTTCTACCCGCAACCGAGGAGGAGGAGCTCGTCGAAGAAGAGTCCCCCATCGATCCCGAGTTGCTGCGCGAGGAAATCATGGCCGCCGCTCGGGAAGAGGCCGCACAAAAAGTCCAGGAGGCCTACCAGGAGGGGCTGGCCCGGGGCATACAGGCGGGCCGCGAGCGATTTGAGGCAAGCCTGGCCCATTGCGCCGAAGCGCTGGAGGCGGCGGCAACGGCGATCCAAACTTCCCACGAGCAGTTTCTGGAATCGTTGGAGCCCCAGGTTCTCACACTGGTTAAACTGATGGTGAACCGGGTCGTCGATGCGGAATTGAAGACCAACCCCGACTTGCTCCAGCTTATGGCCCGCAGGGCCCTCGCCCGACTCGCCGGACAGTTCTCCGTCACCCTGCTGGTTCATCCGGATGATGTGGAAGCGCTGAAGGTTCATGAAGTCTCGCTGCTGGACAGCGTCTCCGGCGTGGACACCCTTCACATCCAGGCCAGCGAGACGGTAGCCCCCGGCGGTTGCATCGCACAGTCCAGCGAAATGGAAGTCGATGCCCGGCTGGAGACCCTGCTAGACCAGGTGCTCGACGCCCTGACGGAGTAATCGGTGTGATCGACCTCCGCAACTATCAGCAGCGCATCGAAGCCTGCCGCCCGCTGGTCACTTCCGGTCGTATCACGGATGTGGTCGGACTCACCATCGAAGCCACGGGACCCGCCATGCAGATTGGCGACGTCTGCTACGTGGAACCTGCCCGCGGAACGGCCCCGGTTCCCGTCGAGGTGGTGGGCTTTCGCCAGGACAAGATCCTTTTGATGCCCCTCGGCGGTATGCGCGGGATTGGCCCCGGCTGCCGGGTGCGCCCCACACACGCCCCACACACCGCCGGTGTGGGTCCGGGTCTGATTGGCCGCGTGATCGGCAGCGATGGCCACCCCATCGACGGCGGACCGCCCTTGGACTACGAGAAGAAAGTTTCGCTCCATCGCGAGCCGCCCCCGCCCATGTCGCGCCAGCGCATCCTCACCCCCATCGCCACGGGGGTGCGGGCCATCGACGCCTGCCTCACCTGTGGGCGGGGCCAGCGCATGGGCATCATGGCGGGCAGCGGCGTGGGCAAGAGCAAATTGATTGGCATGATTGCCCGCAACACCGACGCCGACCTTAATGTGATCGCCCTTATCGGCGAACGCGGCCGCGAAGTGCGCGAATTCATCGAGGGCGACCTGGAGCTGGAAGGCCTGGAGCGGTCGGTGGTCGTGGTGGCCACTTCCGATGAGTCCGCGCTGCTGCGCCTGAACGGCGCCTTCATCGCCACCGCCATCGCGGAGTATTTTCGCGACCAGGGCGCCAATGTAATGCTGATTATGGACTCCGTCACCCGTGTGGCCATGGCGCAGCGCGAGGTGGGCCTGGCCATCGGCGAACCGCCCACCACCCGGGGCTATCCCCCATCGGTCTATGCCATGCTTCCTCGCCTGCTGGAGCGGGCCGGTACCGCGGCCGAGGGCAGCATCACCGGCTTCTACGCCGTGCTGGTGGAGGCGGACGACCTGAACGACCCCGTGGGCGACACCGTGCGCAGTATCCTGGACGGGCATATTGCCCTGTCGCGGGATCTCGCGGGTAAGGGCCACTACCCCCCTATCGATATTCTGGGCAGCGTAAGCCGCGTGATGAACGAAGTCTCGAATCCCAACCATGCGAAGTGGGCCCATCGCTTCCGGGAATTGCTCGCCGCCTACCGCGACAATGAAGACCTGATCAACATCGGCGCCTACGTTCCGGGAAGCAGCCGCGAAGTGGACACGGCCATCCAGCTCATGCCAGACTTTAACCGCTTTCTGCGACAGGGCCTGAAGGAGGCCGCCCCCTTCGCGGAGACGGTGAATCGTTTGTCCCAATTGACGGGAAACAGGTGACGGAATGCGCAATCCCAACCGCTACGCCGCGGTACTCCGGATCCGCGAGCAGGCCGAAGACCGCCAGGCGCAGATCGTGGCTCTGGTGCGCAATCGGCTTCAGGTCGCGCGCCGGGAGCGCACCTCGCTGGAATTGACCCGCCAGTCGGCGCTGGAACAGGCGGGCACTTCGCTCCAGCAACATTTCGATGCGAGCGATATCCGGAGCTATTATCAGTATGAGCGCCATCTCGCCGGCCTGCGTGATCGCAAGGATGCGGAAATCCGGACCTTGCTTCAGGAGGAGTCTGCGGAAGTCAGATTGCTGGAGAAAGTAAGCCAGGCGCGCCAGATCGCGCAGAAACTTCATGAACGGCGCCGGGAAGCCTATCGCAACTTCCTGCTCCAGGAAGAACAGAAGGCGCTGGACGAGACAGCAAACAAATATGCCGCGCGGCGGATCCAGGAAGCCGGAGCTGCGGCGAGGAAGGGGTAGATTATCATGATGAAACTTATTCTATTCGGCCTGGTCGGCCTGTTTTCGCTTGTGGCGACAATCGTCGGCTCCCTCGCCGTTACGGGGAATCTTTCGCAGGAAAAACTCCGGGGCCTCTGGGATAAGGAAGCCCTGGCCGAAGCCCAGGCGGCGAAGCAGGCCGAGGAGGAGGCGAAGGCCCCCACCCTGGGCACCCTGGCCTACCAGCTCAAGGAGCGGGAGAAGGCGCTGGATGAGCGCAAGGTCGCGCTGGACGAGCGAGAGAAACAACTGGTCCAGCGCGAGGCCGATCTCGCCAAGACCCGGAGCGACCTGGAAGCCATGCAGACCGCCATCAACGAGTCTTACGGGGTGGCGGCGGAAGACAAAAAGGCGCAGATGAAGACCATCGCCATTACGCTGGAGAACATGGAGGCGGAAGGCGCGGCGAAAAGCCTCGAAACCATGCCCACGGATGAGGCCGCCCAGATTCTCGTCAGCGTGAAAGACAAGAAGCGCGGGGAGATTCTCGACGTGATGTCGGCCGAGTCGGCCGCCCGAATTTTGAAAGAAATTCGCGATACGCGGCCCTGAACAAGAGGCCATTCGTCACGCATTACCCGCCTGAAGTCAGAAAAAGTTTTTCTGTGATTTCCGTGGTCAATAAAAGAGCATTGACCAGGGAAAGGCACGGAACTTCACGGTATTAAACACGCTCAAAACAGTCTGACCAACGCCTTGCACACTGCAAGTGTAACCGCCTGTTCGTGGCATGAATAGAATTTGCGCTGATTTGCGTAAATCTGCGGTTCAACTCTTTTGTGTGCGGTTAACGCCGCCGCTTCGTGGCCTTCGTGGTGCATAGTTTTCTACAGCCACTGACTCCCGTCTAACGTTATGTTGTCCGATCCGATTGCCGCGCGCGGCAACGCCATCGGACTCCCCCGCATTCTTCCTTCCCCGTTTCTTCTACGGGGCATCTCCACCTTTTCAACCCCCAAGGGAGGCTTGCAGCCCATGTATGTCTCAAACGAAGTACGGCGCCGGGAGCTTCCGGAATCGACGCCGGATTCGACGCCCTACGCCTCGGCGGCGGCGGGCGCGAGTTTCATGGCCATTCTCTCCGAAGTCGCCGCGCCAACGGAAAAAAGCACGGATGTGGAACCGCCGGAAGAGCCTTCCAACGTAGCCGATGTGGCGGAAGTTTCGGAACCGGAATCGCGGGCGACGGAGAAACCGGGGAGCGAGGCGACCCCGGCGGCGAAGGAGCCGACGGAGGAAGGGAAAATCACGGATTCTACCGATACCCCCGCCGAAGATACGGTGGCCGAAGCGGGAGAGGTTGCGACTCCGTCCGCAACTACAAACCCGGCAACCGCGACCGCGCCCGCCACGGGAACCGTCGGAGCGCCGACCACCGGGGCAACGGAAGTCGGCGCGGTGTCCACGGAAGCGGTCGCCGACGTACTCGCCGATTCTACGACGGTGGACGGTGAGGCCACCGGGTTGGCGGACCTGTCCCCCACGCCCCCGCAGGCCGAAACCGACGCAGCCACGCCAGCGGAGTCGGTGGTGGAATCCCCGGTGAACGCGGTGGATAGTCTGAGCGCGGTGGCGGATTCCAGTGCGGAAGTCGCCCCGACATCGCCCGTGGAAACATTTCCGAAGACACTGAACGCGATTATCGCCGAGGGCGCACTGCGGCAGAGCGCTGAGAAAACGGAAGAAACTTCCGATCTGCCGACGGACGCCGAAGAGCTCATCAAAGCGGCGATCGAGCCACCCGGAGATCTACCGGCGCCTGAGATTCCCGAGAGTCCCCCAGCGCCCCACGCGGCGGCCCTGGAAGCGGGCGGAGTACGCCCCCAGGCGACCGGTACGCCCCGCCTGCCGATGGCCAATCTGCCCGGCGAACTGGCGCAGCAGATTCACTTGATGCAGCAGGAAGGCACCCGCACCATGCGCTTAACGCTGGTGCCCGAGCATCTGGGTGAACTCCAGATCGAAATCCAGGGCACCGGCGACTCGATGCGGGTACGGCTGATATCGGGAAATCCGGCCGTGCGCGATGCGCTGGAAAGTCAGATGGGCTCCCTGAAAGACGCCCTGCAGAAGCAGGGACTGGCGCTGGATAATGCCACCGTGGATTCGGGTGCCCCACGGCGAGAGGCGGCGCCGGAACAGGAACGGCGCGCCTCAACCCCCTACCGGGAGACAACCCTGACGCGGGAAAGCGCGGTTACCGGTATCCGCGCGAGTACCCCCCTTGCGTTGGGCTCCGGCGCACTGAACATTCTGGCTTGACCAGGGAGAAAGACACGATGAACGCACTGGTAAATTTTAGAAGCAACGGCCTGGGCAACCTTTCCACGACGCGAAAGCAAAAAGATGCCGCCATGACCGATATCACCTCGGCCTATCGCGCGAAACTCACGTCTATCTTGAAAAGCACCATGTCGGCAAGCAAAGCGTTGGACGCGACGACCAGCACCGCCAAGTCTACGGAAACAAAGGCCACGGAAACCGAAGGTGAAAAAGATTCCGGCCTGCCGACAAAGGAGCTGGGCCGCGACGCCTTCCTCCAGTTGCTGGTGCTGGAACTCCAGAATCAGGATCCCCTGGAACCGGTGAAGAACTCCGAAATGGTCGCCCAGTTGGCCCAGTTCTCATCCCTGGAGCAGATGGAAGCCCTGAACGGAAGCTTCGAACTGCTCTCCGGAAATGTGGACCAGTTGAACTTCATCTCCGCCCAGGGCCTCCTCGGAAAATACGTTGAAGGCATGAACGAAGACGGCGAAGTAAAAACAGGTTTCGTGGATTCTGTATACCTGGATGGAAGCATTGTGGTCCTCAATGTGGACGGCGAGATCATCCCCATGAGCGGCGTACTCTCGGTAATGAGTGAAGCCCCCGAAGAAAAGGCTGAAGGTTGAAGGCTGAAGGGTAAAGGATGAAGGGTGAAGGATGAAGGATGAAGGATGAAGGGTGAAGAGTGAAGGGTGAAGGGTGGAGGATGAAGGGTGAAGAGTGAAGGGTGAAGGGTGGAGGATGAAGGATGAAGGATGAAGGATGAAGGATGAAGGATGAAGGATGAAGGATGAAGGGTGAAGGGTGAAGGGTGAAGGGTGAAGGGTGAAGGGTGAAGGGTGAAGGGTGAAGGGTGAAGGGTGAAGGGTGAAGGGTGAAGGGTGAAGGGTGAAGGCAATAGCTGTTCCAGACCCATACGACCCATACGACCCATACGACCCATACGACCCATACGACCCACAAGACCCACAAGACCCATAAGACCCATAAGACCCATAAGACCCATAAGACCCACAGCCCGCTGCCAAAGCAACTGAAACTATACCGGGAGCCCCGAAGGCCAACCCAGGAGGACACTATAATGGGACGAGCACTCTTCACCGCCGTAACGGGCCTGAAAGCACAACAGACCAAGCTGGACGTCGTCGCGAACAACATCGCCAACGTGAATACCACGGGCTATCGAAGCTCCCGGGTGCTTTTCCAGGATCTCTTCAGTCAGACCCTGAGCGGCCCCTCCGCCCCCGCCGCCAACACGGGGGGCACCAACCCCATGCAGGTGGGGCTGGGCGTCCAGATCGGCAGTATCGACGTAAACCACGGCCAGGGCTCCCTCGTCACCACCGGCGTGAATTCCGACCTCGCCATTCAGGGGAACGGCTTCTTCATCCTCAGTGACGGCCTGACGAATGTCTATACCCGCGACGGCTCGTTCCAGGTAAACTCCGTAGGGACCCTGATTGACCCGGCCACCGGTTTGCGCGTTCAGGGCTACACCGCGAATGCGGACGGCGTCATCGATTCCGTCAATTCGGTGCCGGGCGATATCACCATTCCCCTGGGATCCGACGGTATTGCGAGCGCCACGACCACGGCGGAGCTTACCGGCAACCTGAACTCCGGCACCGAGGCGGGCGAGCAGGTGGTCCGCAATATCGAGGTGTTTGACTCCCTCGGCACCGCGCGCAATGTGGAACTGACCTTTACCAAGACGGCCAACGTCAATGAATGGACTTGGACGGCGACCTTCGACAACGGCGCCACCACGCCGACGGTGGGCTCGGGCACGATCACCTTCGACGCCAACGGCAATGTGGCCGCGGGCAGCGAGACGGGCACTATCAATATTACCGCCGCCGACCTGGGCAACGAAGCGACCGCGCCGGTGGACCCGCTGGCGGTCACGGTGGACTTCAGCGATATCACCCAGCTCGCGCCGCCGGTCGATCCCGCGGCGGACCCCAACGCCCAGGCGCCGAGCGACATCACGCTGCGCAGCCAGAACGGCTTCCCCCTGGGCGTGCTGCAGAGCTTCAGCATCGGGGCCAACGGCCAGATCATCGGCGTGTACACGAATGACCGCACCCAGGTTATCGCCCAAATCGCGCTGGCGAGCTTCGCCAATGTGGGTGGATTGACCCGCGAAGGCAACAACGCCTTCCGCCAGTCTCCGGCGTCGGGCCTGGCGAATATTGGCACGCCCGGCACCGGTGGCCGCGGTACGGTCAGCGGTGGCGTGCTGGAAAGCTCCAACACGGATCTGGGCACGGAGTTCAGCGAGATGATCATCACGCAGCGCGCCTTCCAGGCGAACTCCCGCACCATCACGGCGGCCGACACCCTGCTGCAGGAAGCGGTCAATCTCGTACGTTAATCCAGGGTGGGTCGGCGGACCCCGCACGGTATCGAGGTCCGCCGCCGACCTTTCATAGAAATGGACGCGTTCGCCCATGTGGTGATAAGATACGGCGCGGGAAGCGAGAAAACACGCAGCTTTGGCGGCAAGCGCCAGTTGGAAGGTATAGACAATGGATCTGGCAACGCTGATAGGGATGGTTTCCGGATTCATCCTCATCTACGTCACGATTATCTTGGGCAGTCCCTTCATGCTGTTCGTGAATATTCCCTCGATCTTCTGCGTGTTCGGGGGAACACTCGCCGCCCTTCTGATCAACTTTCCCATGTCGAGCGTGATGAGCATGGTCGTGGTGATGAAGAACGCCTTTTTCGTGAAGGAAGCGCGACCGGAAGAAATTATCATCAAGATGGTGGAGTTCGCCACGATCGCTCGCCGGGAGGGCATTCTGGCCCTGGAAAGCCACGTGGCAAACGCGGGCGACGAGTTCCTGGGCCGGAGCGTGCAGCTCGCCATTGACGGCACCGCCCCGGAGCTCATCAAGGATATTCTCACCACCGAAATTGCCTTCATGGAGGACCGCCACAACATGGGGGTTTCCGTGGTGGATGCGGCGGCGGTTTTCGGACCGGCCTTCGGCATGATCGGTACGCTCATCGGCCTCGTGCAGATGCTTGCCAACATGTCCGATCCGTCTCAGATCGGCCCCGCCATGGCGGTGGCCATTCTCACGACGCTCTATGGCTCCGTCCAGGCCAACCTGGTTTGTCTGCCTATTGTGGGCAAGTTGAAGGTACGTACCGCAAACGAGCTCTTATTGAAGGAAATCGTAATCGAGGGCATCCTGAGTATTCAGTCGGGAGACAACCCCCGGGTGGTGGAGCAGAAGTTGAAAGCCTTCGTTGCACCGTCGATTCGCCAGAAGATTGTCATTGGCGGTCCGGGCGGAGGTAGCTGATCCATGGGCGATAAGAAGTGCAATTGCCCACCACCGGGCGCGCCGGCCTGGCTGGCCACCTTCGCCGATATGATGAGTCTCCTGTTGACCTTCTTTATCCTCCTGCTCTCCTTCTCTTCCGTGAGCGAGGATAAATTCAAGCAGGCGATGGCGGCGATGGAAGGCGGGTTTCGTCCTTTCCCCGCCATGTCGGGCTTCGTCAGCACCATCCCACGGGCCTCCCGGAAGTCCGAATCCCAGGCCAACCAGGCCGCGCGCAAGCTCCGGCGCATGTTGCAGGTACGGGGACTGGAAAAAAGCGTCAAAATCGAGTTTGACGCCCTGGGCGGTATCAAGATCAACCTTCCCGGCAACCTGCTCTTCGAGCCCGGCCAATCGACCCTCCGCGCGGAAGCCCTGCCCGTGATCGAGGAGATCGCAATGATATTGGGGGAACTCCCGGAGAGCTTTTTCGAGGTGCACGGGCACACCGATTCCCAGCCGGTCGTGAGCACACCGCAATTCCGGGACAACTACGATTTGAGCTACTTCCGCGCCCACAGCGTCACGGAGCAACTCGTCATTACGGGCGGGTTGCCCATCGAGCAGTTTGAGATTCACGCGGACGGCGCGAGTCAGCCCCTCGCCACCAACGATACGGAAGAGGGCCGGGCCGCGAACCGACGCGTGGAAATCTATGTGCGGGGACTATTGGACAAGCAGAAGCTCAATAGGTTATTACAAAGCATCAAGACAGACCCGGACGCGGAACAGCGGGAAGATCTCCCCGTATCCCCGGCGGATTATGACAACCTGAGGTAGGACGGCATGGCGGAAGAACCGGTTGAAGGCAAGAAGAAATCCAGCTTCATCATGAATGCGGTGCTGTTTTCGGCCGCGCTTCTGGTGCCGGCAATCATCGGCCTCGTCGTTTTCAAGATGTGGCTCCTTCCAACCCTGTCGGGCCCGGCTCCCGAAGAGGAGCCCGTGGAAGTGGTAGACGATGCGTTCCCAATCGGGATGACCGATGTGGTCTTTGACGAGATCCAGGTATCGGTAATGTCCGATGACCCGGACGTGGTCCCCCCTCTCCTGGTGGTCAAGGTCGCTTTCTCCTGCGCGACACCCGAAGCCGCCGCCAAGGTCACGGAAAAGAAGTCTTACTTTGAAGCGGAGATCCTCAAGTACCACCAGGGCCGAACCCGTGCGGAGTTGAACGACCCCATGGTGCAGAACAGTATCCAGGAACAGATTAAGCAACAGGCGAACATCCTGCTGAAAAAAATGGACCCCATGGTCGAAATGACGGTTTTGCGGGTCATGCACCTGAAATACATGATAGTTGACCTCTGAGATGAGCCCAGCTCTGTCCCATCATGATCGCGATGCGGAGGATCACGAGTTCGATGAGGAACTCATGCCCGCCGCACCCGCGCAGGAGTACCTCGGCATCGAGGACCTTGAAGAGGTCAAACTGGAGATCTCGGCGGACCTCGGCCAGTGTACGATCCAGGTTCGGGACGTGCTCGAACTCCAGCGGGGCTCTATCCTGGCCCTGAACAAGCTCGCCGGGGAGATGGCCGATATCTATATCAATGGCGTCCCCTTCGGGCGGGGCGAAGTGGTGGTTTTGGTGGACTCGCTGCATGTGCGGGTCGCGGAGATTATCGGCGCCATGGAGAAAGACGGTGGCTATGCTTAAGCGGTCGCTCGCAGTACTTTTTCTGGCCGTTTGCTGGCTGAACGCCGCTGCCCAGGATCCCGAGTTTGCGGCTACGCCCCCGGCCAAGGTCCTGCTGGACCTGGACGGTGCGACGGTGCCCGAACCTGCGGAGTCGCCTGAGGCAGCGCCCGTGCGGGAAGAAACCACACCGGCACCCGCACCCGAATCCGCACCCGCACCGACACCCGTACCCAATGGGCCGGTGGACGAGTTGATCGCGGAGACCGGGGCCTTTATGGCCGAGCAGGAAGCCGCCGACAGCGCCCCTGCGGCCGAGGCGACTGAAAACACCGCCCCGGATGCCATTGCATCCCCCATGAAGACCGTAGGACGGGGCGTGGTGGCCCTTTGCCTGACCCTGGTGCTGTTTCTGCTCCTCTTTGCGGCGGTCAAGCGTTGGGGCCAGAAAACGCCCCTGCTCGCGGGCCAGCAACTCGCCCGGGTCATCGGCCGCGTCGGCCTCTCCCCCCAGGCATCGCTCCATTTCGTTCAGACGAACGGGGAAGTGCTGGTCATCGGGGTAACCCAGCAGAACGTTTCATTGATTCGGACCTTCGACGCCAGCGATTTCGAGGCACCCGTCGAGGTCGCCGCCGTGAGTTCCACCAAAGCGGCGGCGGATCCCGCGACGAATTTCCTGACGCAATTGAAGGAATCGCGAACGGCCATGGGCGTGGAGGCGGCCGTGGACGAGGACCTGGATCAGTTGAAAGGCGAACTACAACGCCTCAAGCAGTATTTTCAGGACAATACCCGTGGCCGGGACTAATCCCTGGGTCCGCCGCGCCTGTGTCGGCCTGGGCCTCGCGCTTGTGATGATTCTCGGGGCCACGACAGCAATGGCCCAGGAGAGTCCGGGCGGCATCGACCTCGGCCAGGCCGCCCGGGACCTCGTCAACCGGGAAAACGCCCCCACCTCCCTGACGATCGTGTTCATGATCACGGTCATCTCCCTGGCGCCCGCCATTCTCATCATGACGACGTCCTTCACGCGAATCATCGTCGTGCTCGGATTCCTGCGGCAGGCCATGGCCACGCAGCAGACGCCCCCCAACCAAATCCTGATCGGTTTGTCCCTCATCCTGACCTTCTTCATCATGACGCCCACCTACCAGGCCGTCAACGAGAACGCCCTCCAGCCCTACCTGGCGGGCACCCTGGAAGATACGGAGGCCCTGGCCGAAGCCCTGAAGCCCATGCGGGACTTCATGTTCCGCCAGACCCGCCCCAAAGATATCGCCCTCTTCCTCCGCATTGCCGAGCTCCCACGCCCTCAGACCCGAGACGACATCCCCACCAACGTCCTCGTGCCCGCCTTCATCCTGAGCGAACTCACCACCGCCTTCATGATCGGCTTCATCATCTACATCCCCTTCCTCATCATCGACATGGTCGTCGCCAGCACCCTCATGGCCATGGGCATGATGATGCTCCCCCCCATCTTCGTCTCCCTCCCCTTCAAAATCATCATGTTCGTGCTAGCGGACGGCTGGTATCTGCTGTTTGATACCCTGACGAGAAGCTTCAGGTAGTAATGGAAAATTGACAGTTGACGACGAGTTGGCTCTCAAAACCTTCAGCCGCCCCATACCGCCTGCGCCCCGCCCATACGTCCCATACGTCCCATACGTCCCATACGTCCCATAAGACCCATAAGACCCATAAGACCCATAAGACCCATAAGACCCCATCCCCGCCTCAAACCAACCTTCGTTTTCGCCGGCCACTCCCACTGAAAAACAAACCGGGTGACCAGCCCGGAGGCCAGTCACCCGTTTGTGGGTAGGTATGTAATCGCTAGCTAACGACGATTCAAATCAGCACTCGGTACGACGACGAACGCGACGCACCAGAGCAATCAGACCCATGCCCAGCATGCCAAGCGGCGCAGCAGCGGGTACGGGTACGAGGGGAGTAAAGTTCGTCGTGTCATCAAGGTAAGCTGCTGCATCAAGATAGTCGTTACCGCAACTCATGGTCCAATGTACGGTCCATCCGAAAGAACCTGATCCGCTCTCTAGCATCGAATTACGCCATGAATTGTGCAAGGCGCTATTGGTCAGAGTATAGGAAAACTCGTAAAGGTTCCGATTCTCAGTACCAATAATTCCTTGCGTGTAGCGGAAACCAGCTGTACCAACGCCCGAACCTCCCAGTGCAAACAGGGGACCAGAATTTTGACCAGCACCATCAGGTGTTGGAGAATAATCAATGCCGAATCCAGTAACGGCGCTTGCGTTGATATCGCCAGTGGTACCATTAGTAAGGGTCGCACTTTGGTCAACCAAGAAGGCCAAGTCCCAAGATGTGTGGCCACTATTGTTGTATGCTACGCTGTTACCAGGAGTGCTCGGAACATCTGCATTTTGATCATTTCCGACCGTAGTTGGATCATCTTTGCGACCATTCTGCTGAATCGCCGTTCCGAAATCGATAAAAATATCGCCGGCGGAAAAAGGAGAACCGAACGCTCCACCACCGTTTTCTCCGCCGAGATTAAAACCTGTCACCAAGGCAACATACAGCGTATTCGAAGTTACATCAAATCCCGTGTACAAGGCCTCGGCGTCAAAGTCCTGTCCACCGTACAACGGGCCAACATAGTTGCTAAGGCTCTCGTTGACTGAGTCCTCGAATACCCACCCACCTTGAACCGAACCGTCATTCCAAACCGAGCCAGTGTAATCATTATTCGTTCCAGGCAGGGTAACGCCCCAGTCCGCTATACTTCCATCGGAGATGCTAATGCTACCGGTTGTCACAGTACCTTCGCCATCAGGATCAAGCCCGGCACTGTCTGCATATGCGGCCAGAGAGATGCCGACAATGGCTGACATCGCTGCTATCCATAATCCTTTTCTTCGCATTGTAAACCCCTTTCTTGAGTTTGTTTTTTTGTTGGGCGCTTCGTCTACACCCGTTTCTGCACTCAAACTTCCCATACCTACACTTCGGACACTATCGCGAAACAAAGCACCCAACTTTGTTGACGCCCAGGCTGAATGTCGCATTCCCTCTGCAGGATCCGCCCGATTGCTCTTACGGAGGCCCAATGCTTCTCTGGACCGATCTCCCAAGCACTTACCGATCTGGTCCATTGCTGACGTGATTGTATCGGAAGTGCGACGAAGGTGTCAAGGTATGTATATGTAACTACTTACATGACACAGCCCTGATTTGGGCAATCGGTTAACAGATTGGTCCCGATTTCTCACTTTAAACGGTCCGTCAAGAATCTGTCAATCCGACAAACCCCGTATACCTCGCCCAATTCCAATAAAAACAATTATTTTATTTTTTTTCTATGAGAGCGCCCGGGGACCCGGACCTAACGCTTTCTGTACGAAAAGCCTACATATTCCGAGCATGTATTTATTGACTTACACAGAATTCTCTATAGTTCGACGCGGAAAAAATCGAGACAATTGGACGCCCACCGCGAAAATTTGCGCCGATAATGCGCGGGCGTAGAAAAAAACACACCCCTCGGACCGCTGGCGCCGCCCTCGGACTTGGCGGTGGCGCAGGAAACCCCAGGTCTTGGGCGGGGCCTCGACCAATGCGAAGGGGAACGATGGCCCGCCCGGTCTGCCTCCCCCCTCCCCCCTCCCCTCTCCCCCACAACAAGCAACCGGGCAACCGGCCCGAAGGTCGGTCGCCCGGCTGTTCGCTGGCCCTCAAATGCGGAGGCCCGCGCTAATTGAGCTCAAAGGTCAGGGTGACGGGGTCGCAGCGCAATGCCCAGCACCCCCATCCCCAGCAGCAATACGGTCGCCGGCTCGGGCACGGGTACAAAGGGCGTGTCGTCGCTCACGTTGATGTTGTCATTGCCGCATTCCATGGTCCAGTGCATTCCCACACCCCCGTTGTCGTTGGTGAGCGCATCTTCCAGCGCACCGTCGACATCCAGGGTCACTTCCATGAACCAGTGCTTGCCACTGAGCGCCCAAGCAACATCCGCCGTGCCCACCAGCATGGCGCCGGACTGGGACTCATCGACGCGATAGGGGTCGGACTGGGGGGAGAAGGGCGCATTGACGCTGGTCAAGGTCCAGTTCGGCGCGCCCGTGTTGGCCCAGGCATTTTCATAGCGTGCGGGATCGTCGGTCCCCACGGCGATGGCCATGCTGTAGCTTCCGGTGTTCCCGAAATCGAGGAAGAGATCGCCCGCTTCGAGGCCGTTCACGCCGGCCGGGTCGTAGCCCGTGACCAAACCGACATGGAACGTGCCGCCGGAAACGTTGTTCGGATCGGCGTCGTCGTAGTAATAGAAGATTTGCTCAATATCGTAGGCCTGTCCGCCGCCACCGGGCGTCGGGCCTTCTTCGTCGTTGACCGTTCGAATGTTGAGATTGGTCAGGCTTACCAGATTCTCGTTCCAGGTGTTGAACCCGACATTTCCGCCATAGCTGAACCAATCGGTCCAGAGGCCGTCGGTGACAATGGGCGTTGCGGCCGCACTCCCCGCGAGCAGGGCCGCCGCCAGCATGCAGAACCAGAATTTTCTTCGCATTGTGAAGCCCTTTCATCAGTTTGAGGCCGGGCGGACACCACGGAGAGTTCAGGTCCGCGCCGATGCACCTCTGGCTGCGCTTCGGTGACTAATGGAACATGAAGAAACCAACAGGTGGAAGACCGTATCCAGAAGCACCTCCATTCCCCGGGGCTCCCCCGATTGCTGGGTCGGTTGCCCGGCGTTCGACAGGGCCCGCTGCCACCATCGGCATCTTCAGCGCCCTTCAAACCGATTGTATCGGGCGTCTTGTCGGGGCGTCAAGACGTTGCAACGTAACTACTTATGCATAACAGACCCCATTGAGGAGATCTGTTTACAAGCAGGCGTCCCCCGCGACCACTTTGGACCGGACCGGGCAGCCCGGCATAACGCAAATACCGATTTTCCGCTATGGAAACAATAAAAACAATTATTTTGAAAGATCGCGCCGAAGTACCAGAATTCGAGCGGCCCAAGGGGCTCGAGCATTCCTGCCCGAGACAAAGCGTACCTCGCTCGCCGAGACTCAACAGGATGTGCAGCGCCACTACAACGCAAACAACGTCATGCCACGAAAGTGGGAATCCAGCGTGCAGGCGAAGTACACTCCGCAAATTATCTGGAACCCCACTTTCGTGGGGACGCCGAGCTCCCCGATTGCTTTACAGGATCATCGTGCCGATTAATCGCTGTAGCAGGCGTTGTATCAGGCAGGAATGCCTAAGCCCCTTTGTAGCGAAATCCCCGGATGCGCGATATTCCTGTGGCGCGCACCCACCCCACACTTCAATTCGGCAACGCTGTCACCCAAAAACACAAACGGCGCGGCAGGTCGATTGTGACCCGCCGCGCCGTCTGCAAGTTTACTCAGGAACCTTCAGCCCTCGCCGCCGCATAGGCCTCGGTGATGCCCTTGGCGATATGATCGGGCACTTCATCGAAGCCGTGGGGGGCCAGCTCGAAGCTGCCGCGGCCATGGGTGATGCTGCGCAGGTCCGTCGCATACCGGAGCACTTCGGCCTCGGGCACGATAGCCCGGATGCACTGGCGCCCCGCGCCGGCCGCCTCGAAGCCCACAATCCGGCCACGGCGCGAGTTGAGGTCGCCGTTCACATCGCCCATGTACTCTTCCGGCATGACCACCGTAATTTCTACAATGGGCTCCAGCAGGCAGGGCCGGGCATCCTTCACCGCCTTCTGGATGGCCAGGGAAGCCGCGATCTTGAAGGCCATTTCGGAAGAGTCCACATCGTGGTAGGAGCCAAAGAAGAGCTCCACCACCACATCCACCACGGGGTGCCCGGAAATGACGCCCCGCTCCAGCGCTTCCTGGGCGCCCTTGTCCACATGGGCGATGTACTGCCGCGGCACCACGCCACCCACGATGCTGTCGATAAACTGATAGCCCGCACCGCGCTCGTTGGGACGCAGGCGCAGGTGCACGTCGCCATACTGGCCGTGGCCGCCGCTCTGCTTCTTGTGCTTGCCCTGGGCTTCCGCCTGGGCGCGGATGGTCTCGCGGTAGGCCACGCGGGGCGTGGAGGTCTCCACTTCCACGTGGTACTTCCGCTTCATCCGATCCAGCATGATCTCAAGCTGGAGGTCGCCCGTGCCCTGGATCACATGCTGCCCCGTCTCTTCATTCCGATAATGAATGAAGGTCGGGTCTTCCTCCGCCAGGCGATGGAGCGCATCGCCGATCTTGTCTTCGTCCGCACGGGACTTGGGCTTGATCGCCAGTTTCGTCATGGAGGGCGGCAACTCCAGCGCGGGCAGGTGGTAGTTGCAGCCTATCGCGCCGATAGTGTCGCCAAAATGGGTGTTCTTCAGCTTCGTCACCGCCGCCAGGTCGCCGGGGCCGACCTCATCCACCACCGTCTGCTCCTTGCCGTTCAGCAGCAGGATCTTGCCCGTGCGCTCCTTGCTCCCCGTCGTGACATTGTAAAACTCCGAATCGGAGCGCAGAGTGCCCGTCAGCACGCGAAACAGGGTGATATGTCCCACAAAGGGGTCCACCACATTGCGGAAAACCTGCCCGAGGAAGGGCTCATCCGCACTGACGCGCAACTCTTTCGACTCCCCGGCGCCGTTCTGCACCATCACGTGCCGGTCCAGCGGGCTGGGGAAAGACTCGGCGATCACGTCGAGCAGTTCATCCACGCCAAGATACTTGGAGGCGCTCCCCGCGATAATCGGCATGATCTTGCCCGCCGTGATGCCATCGTGGAGGCCCCGGTGGAATTCGTCGGGCGTCAGTTCACCCGTGGCGAGGTATTTTTCCATGAGCGCGTCGTCTGTCTCCGCCACCGCATCCGCCATCTCCTCCTTCATGCGCGCGATCTGGTCGGCGATATCCCCCGTGTCGCCGTCGAAGATATTCACAACCCGCTGGAGCCCCGCGCCCTCGCCCACCGGGATCACCAGGGGCACGCACTGCTTCCCGTAGGTCTCCCGGAGCGCCGCCACCACCTGATCAAAGCTCGTGTGCTCCCGATCCAGCTTGTTCACAAAAAAAGCACGCGGAACGTTGTGTCGTTCCGCGTATTTCCAGGCGATGTCGGTGCCGACCTGGACGCCGGTTGCAGCGTCCACGAGGATCACCATTCCATCCACCAGGGGGCTTGAGGCCGCTATCTCCCCCTGGAAATCCATGTAGCCGGGGTGGTCGATGAAGTGGATTCGATCCCCCCGCCAGTCCACGTGGCACAGCTTCATGGTAATACTGTGTTTTCGGGCAATTTCCTCGTCGAGGTAGTCCGCGACCGTGTTCCCCTCTTCGATGGAGCCCAGCCGCTTAGTGATGCCGGCGTCGTGAAGGATATGCTCGATGAGCATGGTCTTCCCGACGCCGCTGTGGCCTACAATCCCGACATTGCGTTCTTTCCCCGGATCTACGACAGGCATGATAGTTCCCTCCGCATCGCGTTGGTCAAAAGCCAGGATATCCACGGCCTGATCCAATGCAATACGGGCCGGGCCGATGGCGAGCGGTCGCCCAGAATCGTCGCCTGCCTTGGAGCCGACGATCATGGACGGCTGCACCGAAATGCCCTGGGGAAACACAGGGCCCAAGGGCCTTCCGATCCGTTCACCCCCCAGTATACGCCCCTGAAACGCCGCCCTCAAGCGAAAAACACAAAAAAATCATTTCGAGCGGATCCGCCCAATAAAAAAAGGATTCATGAACACAACAGATCCGCCGCGCGCCAAACGTGCGAACGCCGTGACACGTTCCCCGACGAAAGATTTCGGGGCACTGCTTCTGAACCTGTGAGCATTTCCTGGCGCCGGCGGCCAACGTGCCTTGGCCTTCCAGGCTGAGGTACAGACCGCTGTACTAGCACCACCACCCCGATTCTGTGCCCATGTCCGCCACCAGCGTCGCAGGGGGTTGACCATTCCTGGTCGACACAAGGTGGGCCAGCATCTAAAACGGACATGATGTCATGTAGGTTCACCGCAGTCCCCCAAAAAGTCCTCACTCTGGCATTCCTGAGGTGCCTGCCCTGGGCAATCATCACTGTGGGGATTTGCGTTCAAGCAATGTCGACCAGGAATGGTCAACCCCCTGTTCAATGCCTACTACGCCACATAGCGCCCATCCTCCAGCGCGCGGCATTGGCCCAGGGACGCCAGGGTATCCAGCAACTCCACCACGCGCTCGGTGCGGGCGCGGGTGCATAGGGACTGACGCACCCAATACACCTCTGCTGAACCGGCCGGCCTTGCGACCCAAAGCCCACTTCAACAAGGCGGCGTGTCTTCTCTGGGTGTGGCTGTCCCGTCGTGTGGGGAGTAGACTGAACCTCACCATAGCCACCACAACAGGCAACAGGTCGTTCGGTCGACGTGGGGCTGTGGACCGGGGTAACCTCCGCGAGCGACGGGACAGCCACACCCTGAAACATCACGAACGCGCAACCGGGGCAATTGATACATTGTAGACCACGAAGATCTTCACCGATATCGCGGGTGCGTCAGTCCCTACGCCACATAGCGCCCATCCTCCAGCGCGCGACACTGCCCCAGCGACACCAGCGTATCCAGCAACTCCGCCACGCGCTCCGTGCGGGCGCGGGTGCATAGGGACTGACGCACCCAATACACCTCTGCTGAACCGGCTGGCCTTGCGACCCAAAGCCCACTTCAACAAGGCGGCGTGTCTTCTCCGGGTGTGGCTGTCCCGTCGTGCGGGGACTAGACTGGACCTCACCATAGCCACCACAACAGGCAACATGTCGTTCGGTCGATGTGGCGCTGTGGACCGGGGCAACCTCTGCGGGATTTCAATAAGGGACAGCCACCTATTTCTAACCCTGCCGATGTCCCGACTACTCCTTGCGAGGACGTCCCACGGGCAGCGCGCGCACGCGTCGACCGAGTTGATGTTCGATCATGCTGACAAAGCTGTCGCTGCCCAGGGGGCGACCGGTGTGGGTATTGAGCCGGAAGTTCTCGACAAAGGACGGGTCGAGTCCCCGCTCCAGGATGCGTCGCCAGCGCGCCTCGCCGCCGAAGTAGGCGCGCCACAGTTCCAGGTCGAGCAGGCCGTCGTCCTTCGCCTCCCCCACATGAACCGCCGCGCTGGACCATCGATAGCGCCAGGGCTTGCGCACCATCTTCGCGCGCACCGGATTCTGCTCCACGTAGCGCAGGGCATTGCCGTAGTGTCCCTCGTCCAGCGCGCAGGAGTGAAAGCGCCCCTGCCAGAGGTGGCCGCTGCGCCCGTGAAACTTGTTGATGTACTGGCTGTAGCGAAAATGGGTGCGCCCGACGGCCTCCGCCAGGGAAGTCTCGTCTTCCGGCACGCCGATGATGTGAACATGGTTCGTCATGAGGCAATAGCCCTGAACCCGGAAACGATACTTCAGCGAATACAGCAGGAGGAACTGCAAGTAAACCCGCCGGTCGTCGTCCACGAAGAAGACGTCCTGCTGGTTGTTTCCCCGCTGGGTGACGTGGTGCGGCTCCCCCGCGGCGACTATGCGTGCTAATCTGGGCATGCCGCCAGTATAGGTGACCCGCGTCGGAATGTCAATATGGGTGGCTGTCCCTGTTTGCTGGGCCCCGGGTCGGACTTCACGGAAACGCTTCAAAATGCCTCTGGCCGGACTTTGGCCTCTTGTGCTATGGTAGAGGCGTCAGTTAAAGGGCGGTACAACCTCATTACCATCAGGAGCAGGGTGGCCATGCGTAGTCTAGTTGCCATAGTTATCGTTGTTGTCGCAATCAGTTCGGCGCTGGCCGAGCAGGGCGTGGTGCGCCTTTGCGTGGGCGCGGGCAAGCTTTTCCCGGAGACGGAAGAGGGACTCCGGACGACCGTCACGCGGCTGCTGGACGAGGCGAAGGCCCCGGAGCCCACGGAGCCCCTCTTTGCCTGCGTGGTGCCCCATGGTCCCTATGGCATCTCCGGCAAGGTGGCGGCGGAGGCCTTCAAGCACCTGAAGCCGGGGCAGTACAAGCGGGTGATCATTCTGGGCGCTTCCCACGCGGAGATGTCCTTCGAGGATTGCTCCATGGACGCGGTGGACGTGTTCGCCACGCCCATGGGCTTCGTGCCGCTGGACAAGGTGGCGGTGCGCACGCTGACCTATTCGACGCTCTTCGCCACGCGCGCCCTGCGTTACAACCACCAGGACAACGGCTTTCTCTCGGAGACGGAGCGCAAGCCGCTGCACGAGTACGAGCACTCGGTGGAGATCGTGCTGCCCTTCCTCCAGCAGCGCCTGGGCAAGTTTGAGCTGGTGCCGATTCTGGTGGGCCAGCTTACGAACGGCACGGGCCAGTACAGCGAGAAGCGAACGGAGGCCGTGGCCGCGCAGATCAAGCGCATCATGGACCATGAAACGTTGCTGGTGGTGAGCACGGATTTCACCCACTTCGGGAATGACTTCAGCTATCGGCCTTTCAACGACGACATTTTCAACCGGATTGACAAGCTGGACAAGGTGGGGCTGGATCGACTGGCCGCAAACGACTACGAAGGCTTCGAGGCCTTCATTGAGAAGACCAAAGTGCCCATCTGCGGGCTCAACGCGCTCCGGGTGCTTGAAAAGCTCCTGCCCGCCAACGCCTACGGAAAGGTCCTGGCCCACGACACTTCCGGGCGCTTCTACAAGGACGAAAACCGGAGCGTGAGCTACGCCTCGGTGAATTTCTACCTCTCCGACACCCCGCGCCCCGGCGCCATGCCCGCGCCGGTGGAAGCCCGTAACCTGGGCCCGCTGGATGGACCCGCGGCGGCGGAATCGGCGCCCGCGACGCCGGCGCCGGTAGAAGCGGCGGCCCCCGAGGCGCCCCAGCCCGCGGCCGGCGCCCCCGAGGCCCCCAAAGGGGCTGCGGAAAGCAAGGGGCCCCGTCCGGCTCCGATCAACTTGACCAACATCCGGCGGAGCGCCCCGGAATGACCGTTGCCGTGGAAGCCTTTCTCAGTTCCGATGAAGAATCCCTCCTGCTGCGCATCGCGCGGGACAGTCTGAAGGCGTACCTGCGGGACGAAGTCCGTATCGACCTTGGCGGTTATCCCCTCACTCCGCCGCTCCGGGAGCGCCACGGCGCCTTTGTGACGCTGCGTCTCGGCGGAGCGTTGCGGGGCTGCATCGGTCACACCCGCGGCATCGAATCGCTGGCGGAAGCCGTGCGGGACAATGCCATCAATGCCGCGGTGCGCGATCCCCGTTTCCCCCCGCTTACGCCGGAGGAACTGGGCCACACCCACATCGAAATTTCCGCGCTTCGCCCCGGTGCGGCGCCCGACACCCCCTTCATTCCCGTGGGCGATATCCGCGAGATCGTCGTCGGTCGCGACGGGCTCTACCTCGACCATGCCGGCTCCCGGGGAGGCGGCCTCCTCCTCCCCCAGGTGGCCACGGAGCGCGGTTGGGGTCTTGACCAGTTTCTGGAGGCCCTCTGCACGAAGGCCGGGGCCGAGCCGGGCGCCTGGAAGGCCCCCGGTTGCGAGCTGTTCCGATTTTCCGCCCAGGTCTTCGGCGAATCGCCCGAGGGCGCCTGAACCGCTCAGGCCCGCAGGACCGCCGCGGTTCCGATGAAACCCCGAAGTATCGCACAGAGCTGGGCCGAGGCGCGCTCCGCCGCTTCCACCACCTGGGCGTGGTGGAGCGACTCCTGGGTCGTGCAGTTGTTGGTCACGCACGAGACCACCCCTGCGCGGATCGACAGGGCCTGGCAACGCTCCAGTTCCAGGGCAACGCTCATGCCCACCGTCATTCCCCCCATGGTCTGCAGGACGCGAATCTCGGCACGGGTTTCATAGCAGGGCCCGTGCATCCAGATGTATCTTCCCGTGGCCCGGCAACCGGGCACCAGAAAGTCGGGCGTCATGCGCTCCGGAAAGCGGTGACCGCGAAAGCGCCACGCGACAACGGAATCGGCCGCGACCCAGTCGCCCGGCACGAGGCCAGGCTCGAGACCGCCCGCCGCGTTGGTGAGGATCAGGGTGCGCACGCCAAAGCGGTGCAGGGCATCCACCGTCGCCGCAACCGCCTCGGGCGTGTGCCCTTCGTACAGGTGAATTCTTCCCGCCTGAAGCAGCACCGGCGCCCCCCCGCAGCGCCCGAAGACAAAAGCGCCGTCGTGGCCGGCGACGGTGGCCCGGGCGAGCCCCGCCACCTCGGCGAAGGGCACCTCCGCGAGCACCTCGTCCAGCAGCGGGCGCAGATGAATCCCCGAGCCCGACACGATGCCGATGGGGTGTTCTCCCGGTTCGAAGACCGCCTCGGGAACCTTCACCATGGCTTGGGGAAGAACAGCCGCTGGTAGAGTTGCAGGGCGAACTCGTCGGTCATGCCCGCCGCAAAATCAACGGTGCGCCGTTCGAGGGAGTCCCCTTCATGGCCGTGAAGGATTTCTTCGTTGGGCTCTTCCAGCAAATAGAAATACAGCTCGCGCAGAATCTTCTTGGCCTTGCGAATCTCCCGATCAATCGTCTCGCAGGGGTACACCTGGGTGTACATGAAATCGCGCAGGGTGTTCATCGCCTCCAGGATCTCCGGCACGATCCCCAGCTTCCCCTCCTGGCTGCCCACGATCAGACCCACCACCATGGCGTCGATCCGGCTGGAGGTGTGATCCCCGAGCACCCCCAGCGCGTCCTGGGGCAGATCTTCGGTGTGGATAACCCCGGCCCGAATGGCGTCGTCAATATCGTGATTGATGTAGGCGATCGCGTCGCAGACACTGACCACCCCGCCCTCCAGGGTATTGGGACCGTCGGTGGCCCGCCCCTGGAGCACGGCCTTGCCCTTGGAGTGATACAGGATGCCGTCACGCACTTCGTGGGTCAGATTCAGCCCCGCGCCCGCATGGCGGCGCTCCAGCAAATCCACCACGCGCAGGCTCTGCTCGAAGTGAAAGAATCCGGGTGCGTACACCTCGTTCAACACCGCCTCGCCCGCGTGGCCAAAGGGTGTGTGGCCCAGATCATGCCCCAGGGCGATGGCCTCGGTCAGATCTTCATTCAGGAAAAGGGCGCGGGCGACCGTTCGGGAGATTTGGGCAACTTCCAGCGTATGGGTCAGCCGCGTGCGAAAGTGGTCGCCCGTGGGCGCCAGAAAAACCTGGGTCTTCCGCTTGAGCCGCCGAAAGGCCTTGGTGTGGAGGATGCGGTCGCGATCCCGCTGATAAACCGTACGGTATGCGTCTTCCTCTTCGGGCATGGCCCGCCCCTTTGATTCACTGGAACGGGCGGCGAAGGGGCTGAGCTGGGCCGCTTCCCGGGCTTCGAGCTCGGCCCGAACACAATGGGCAGTTATCAAGGTATACCTCCACTACAACATATTGGACAAAGGCCAGCAGGGGTGGAGTTTACCCAATCGAACGGCTCAATTAAAAGGCCCGCGCCCGGCGATACCGGTGCGGGCCTCAGAATCTCGCGGTGCGTCCGTCGGATCAGTCCAGAAAGTTGGGCTGAACCTTGTGCTTTTTCTTCTGGTCCAGGGCCTGGCGGAGCTTCGCCGCTTTGTGGCGCGCTTTGTCGTTCAGCGGATCGGCCACGAGCACGGCTTCCATGTATTCCAGGGCCCGATCATAGTGATGGGCCTTGATGTGGCTGATGCCGATGTTGTACTGCGCGGAAACTATTTTCTTGTGGAGACGCGGCAGGTCGCCCGATTCGCGCACCTGCGCACGGTAGTGTTTCAGCGCCCGGGGATAATCGTGGGCCTGGAAGTAATAGTCGCCCACACACTCTTCCTTCCCATGATCGGCGTCGTGGTGCTCGTCGACATACTTTTCCAGGTCGTTGTGCTTCTGCTCCCGGTACTCTTTGGGGTCGAAGAGTCCGGCCACCGCGGAACGCTCGACCAGCACACTGATGTTGTTGCTGTCGGGATCCTCGGGAATGATGTAGAAACGGGGCTGCTCAAGGCTGTAGGTGTTGAAGGTGTGCCCCCGGAGTACTTCGCCGTCTTTGAACTCCACCACAACCGCCGCGCCTTCGGAGCGCGGATCGCGGTAGGAAATCCCGTGATCGAAGTTGCCATCGAAGCTCTTGACGTAGTAGACCGCCTTGAGGTCGCGAAAAAGGACCCGCTTGGTCATATTGAGCGGTTCACCCTTGCGATCCACCAGATCGAGATGGAATCCCTCGCTCCGCACGTTGAGCGCAAAGCAAATCCCGCACATTGTCTCCCCGTTCAGGGTGCGCACCACCAGCCGCTGGCGCTCCGGGCGGGCGAGTTGGGCATCGTGCTTGGACTTCCTGTCGATGGAATCCTTAATGGGCTTGTAGTGCTTCTGGCAATACAGCACCCCCTCATGCTCGGTGATGCATTGGCCGCATCCCAAGTCGCCACACACGTTGCAATAGCCCACCACTTCACTTGATGGATGAACGGAACAATTCATGACAAGCTCCTGGTAACACCCACCTCACACCTTGGCGGCGGCGCCCTCCTCTCATTTGAGGGCGTCACACGACTCCACCCACCACAATGCGAAGTCCACAATACACAAGTTATAGCGCTTCGCTCACTATTCTAGGTTAAAGTGGTGAAAAATACAAGGGTTGTCGCGAGAGAATCGAAAATATTACGAAAGGTAACAGGCTCCGCCACTGGATCGGGCAAAGAAAACCGGCGCTTCGCCCGAATACCCCAGGCGTTCCTCGTAGTATTTCTTCTTAACCGCCTTTTCCACCTGGGCTTCGCGACCGCTCGGCACCAGCCCGATGACCGCCCCGCCGAAGCCCGCCCCCGTCAAACGCGCCCCGAGGCAACCCGCATCACGGAGAATTTGCGCCAGGTCGTCCATCTCCGGCGTGCTGATGCCGTAGTCCTTCGCGCAACTGGCATGGGACTCGTTCATGAGCCGACCGAAGGTCTTCAGGTCGCCGCCGATCAGGGCGTCGCGCGCCTCCTCAACGCGATAGTACTCCGTGAATACGTGGCGGGCCCGGGCCTGCAGCGGCAGCCCCTCCGGCTCGACGGGAATGTGATCCAGCCAGTATTCGCGCACGATGGCCGGGTCCATCCGCAGGTAAATGAAGATTTCCGAAACGGTCATGTGGGAATTGGGCAGGACCTCCGCAAGCAGCTTCTCCACTTCCGCGCGGTTGAAGCACAGGGGACCCAGCCAGAGATCGCCGATGCAGTCGATGGAAAAGTCCTCACCGAAAGCGCGGAGAAAGTGGGTATTGAGCAGGTTGGTAATCAGGCTGCAGATGGCCGGGCCCGCGTTGTACTTGAGCAGTGCGTTGCCCGTCTTGCTGGATACGACCATGGAATCGCAAACAATGAAAGAGGCCTTGTCCGGCAGGGGAATGTGCTCGAACTGGAAAGGGATGAAATTGATTTTCGTGGCGTGGTCCGCCTCCGCATTGAGGATAACGGTCTGGTCCATTCCCCCGCCGGCGGTACCCACGAAGTGCTCCGCATTCGCCAGCACCCCGGCCAGCTCCAGGCGGGAGATGTCCCGACCCAGCGTGTAGTCGAGCACGGCCAGGTAGGCCATGGCGAAGGCCACGACGAGGGCGGAGGAAGAGCTGAGCCCGGCGGAGGATGGAAGGTCGCTGTAGACGAGGACATCCATGCCCGGGAACTTTGTCACGTCAAAGCGCTTGTTCAGCCCCGCCAGGGCCGCCTTACAATAATTCTCCCAGGCCCCCGCCGGTGAAGGTTCCAGCGCGTCGCCGTTGCTGAACGTCACTTCGGAAAATCGCTCGTCGGCGTTGATCAGTCGCACTTCCGGCGTGGGCCGCCCGGCAAAGGCGACTGTGATGGCGCGGTCGATCGCCATGGGAAGCACCGGGAGACCGTTGTAATCGAGATGCTCGCCCAGCAGGTTGATACGTCCCGGTACCCGGCACAGAAATGGCGTTCCTGATTCGGGAAAATGTTTCTGGAAAAGAGATGCTATCGCCTTCGCGTCCACGCGCCGTACTCCTGTCTGCCTTATGCGCTGCATGTAACCTCGCGATTGTAATGGCGGGGCCCCTTTCTTTCAATTAATTCGGGAACCTCCATGGTCCATCGGGGTTATAGGTGGCATACAAAGACGCAACGCGCGCGCCCCCAGTGGAACGCGCCAAACAAAACGCAGGAGATACCAACATGAACACGTTACGCTTCGCGTCGCTGGCCGCGCTGCTCGCTCTGGCCCCGGCCGCCTCCCTCCATGCGGAGGCGCCCGCGGGAGACGCCGGTCCGGGCGCGGATGGCAAGGCCAAGAAGCCGGCCCTGGCGCGCCTCTTGAAAAGTGCGGACGCCAACAGCGACCAGAAACTCGATTTGGCCGAGATTCACGCCAAATTGCCGAACTTCCCGGCGGAACGCTTTACCGCGCTGGACAAGAACCAGGATGGCTTTCTCGAAGCCGGTGAAATGCCCGCGCCACCGAAGACGGAGGCCGCGGGTGAAGGTCGAGGGGCGGTCGGCGCCAAGCTCAAAGCGGCGGATACGGACCAGGACGGAAAACTCTCCCAGGCCGAGTTTACCGCGGCGTTCCCGAATGCCCCGGCGGAGCGCTTTGCCCGTCTCGATCAAAATAGCGATGGTTTTGTAGACCGGAGCGATCGCGCCGCATTGGAAGGGGCGGCGGGCGACAAGAAGAAGGACGAAGCGGGCAAGAAGAAGGCCGAGGGCGGCAAGAAGAAAGCCGGTGGCCCGCCGGCGGATGCCGTGACCTACGTAAAGGGTCTCATCGCGCGGCACGATGCGGACAAGGACGGCAAATTGACCAAAGCCGAACTGGAAGCCGCCAAACCGGGTTTTCCCGAGAAGAACTTCACGGAGATGGACCGCGACAAGGATGGGGTCATTTCCGAGGCGGACCTGCCCGCGCCCGCGATCTAATCAACGCAAGAGTGAAGACAAGGCGGCGGAACCGGCCCTGGAGGGAAGGCTTCCGCCGCCGCTTTCATTTTCAAGGAGCGGCGGGCTCTTCGGCGATTTCACCGGCGTGACGCAGTTCCATCAGACCCAGATTCTCCAGGTATAGGCAGATACAACCGACGAGAAGCACGGGCAGCAATTGCAGGAGGTGGGCGATGATCACGGCGGCCTTGAGCACGTCAATGTCGGTGTCGGGCGCCACAATCAACACGGCCAGGGCAATGCCCGCGTGGAAGACGCCGAGAAATCCGGGCGTGCTGGGCAGACTGATGGCGACGGCGAGGCACGCCATGATCACGAAGGAGGCATACCAGGGCGCCACGATGCCAAAGGCGCGGAGAATGCAGTAGTAACAGACCGTGCCCGCACCCCATGTGACGAGGGACCACAGAATCGCCCGGCTCATGTCCGCCGCCGACTTGAAGACGTGCATGCCGTCGGCAAACTGTTCGAGCATGCCCCGGAGCCGCGCCGCGAGACCGCTGGAGACCCGCCCCACGGTCATGTCCACCACTTTCAGCGCGAGATGCTTGTTCAGGTACAGGATCACGAAGGCGGCAATGATGCCGAGCATGGCCGCGCCCGTTCCCATGGCGCCCACACGGATGACATCGGGCGGAATGGGCTGGGGCACATCCGGAATCACGATGGGGCCGTCGGGGTGGACGTACACGACGGTAATCAACATGACCGCGAGCAGTCCAAAGAGATCGGTGACGCGATCCAGGGCGACGAAGGCGAAACAGCGGCTGAACGCGAGCCCCGTAAGGCGGGAAAGCACGACCGCGCGTATGACCTCGCCCACACGGCCGGGCAGGGTGAAGTTACCGAGAAACCCGATCTGGGTCGCGCTGAACATGACGCGAAAGGAGACCGGCCCGGCGGTCCGTACGATGTAGCCCCAGCGAAATATTCGCGTGACGAAGGTGACAAAAACCAGCAGCGTTGAGAAGAGCAGCCAGCCCGGACTCGCCGCTCGGAGCGCGTGGCCCACGGCGGGCCAGTCCGTGTCCCTGAACAACCACCAGAACAAGAAAATGCCCAGAGCAATGCCTGCAATTAGCTGTATGACTTTCTTCATGAAACTCCTCCCGCTGACCATGGGGGCGGAGTATAGCACAGGGGGGTGGTGCCGACGCGCGCGCAATCACCCCGATTCCCGCGAGCGGCGCGCTTAGCGGAGTCGGGTCCCGCCGACCACGCTCATGTGACTGGTGGCGGTGCGCTGGCGCTTTTCTTCCAGGTCCCGCATGAGGCTGGCCGGACTGGAGATAGGCGGCAGGGGCGGCGGCGGTGTTCGGAACAATTCTTCCGCGGCGTCACCCAGTGAATTGACCAGCTCCAACTGGCACCCGAGGCAGAAGTGGGAGTCCTCCATCGCGTCATGCTTTCGGCAACGAACACAGGGCGGCGCTTCAATGATGACTTGCACTTCGGGCTCCGGTTCCGGTGCCGGAGTGTGGCTGTCGGCCAGCGTCCTGGCCTCGGCGCGACAGGCGCGGCACAGGGATTCGCCGGTGCCCGACGCCATCAGTTTTCCACAGCTTTGGCAGTTGGTCATACTACGTGCTCCGGGACAGGGAGATGAGTTCCCTGGCAACATCGTCTATCTGTTCGTGGAGCGACTCAAGGGAGCCGTTGTTTTCCACCACCCAGCGGGCGATGGAACGCTTCGTTTCTGGATCCACCTGGGATGCGATGCGTTGCCGCGCCTGCGTTTCGGTCAAACCGCGCGAAGTCATCAGCCGTCGCACCCGGGTGTCGGTATCACTCAGCACGAGGATCAAGCCTTCAAGCCAGCGCTCCAACGTGCCGCTGTCGCCCAGCAGCGCGGCGTCCACGACGGTCACCGGTCTTCCCGCCTCGGCAAAGGCCCCGCATCGGGAACCGATCTCCTCCGCCAGCAGGGGTTTCATAATCGCATTCAGCGCCGCCAGCGCCGCGGAATCGGAAAAGACCAGGCTGCCCAGTTTTCCTCTATCAATGGTACCACAGGAAAGAACGGACGCGCCGAAATGGGCGAGCACCGCCGCCTCGGCGCGGCCGCCGGGTTCAAGAAGAGCATGCCCCACGCGATCCGCATCCACGACGGCGATATCGTGGGTCTCAAAACGGCGCGCGGCGGTGGACTTTCCCGATCCGGTGCCACCGGTTAAACCTGCGATCAACATGCGACTGGACATCCTCTTAAGATCCCGCGCCTTCGGCGCGAACGCTGCATCCTGAATCAAAATACACCACGGGTAAAGAGGTATGCGAGTTTTGAAGGCGCTGCGCGGCAATACCCCGCCCCCTTGAACCGCGGTGGGTACGCGGAGGACAATAAACCAACCACACGGAGCACAGCATGAATCAGAGCCCCCTGCACACCCCGCTGGTTGGCGTGCCTTCCTGGCCGGAAGCCGCGCCGTTGCTCGCAGGACTGGATGAACGCGGCGATCTGCGCCTGGCCACCATGCCGTTGGAAGCGATCGCCGAAGCGCTGCGCTTGCAGGCCTGCGCGTGCGCGCTGGTGCCGCCTTCCCTGTTGCTCGACGATCCCGCGCTATGCGTTATTCCCGGCGCGGGCCTGGTCGCCGCAGAGGGCTGCACCACGGAGCGCCTCACCACCACGCATGCGCTGGAATCGGTCCGCCGCATCCAGGTGACACCGCAAGCCCGCCACCTGGCGATTTACGTCCAGGTCATTTTCGCGGCGCGGGGACTACCCGCGCCGGAATTCGTTCCCGTGGACAGCGCCGCCCCTGGCGATGCGATGCTCGTAACGGGCGCGGGAGAGCAGCGCCTCTCCGCGGCGGGCTACAACCTGGCCAAACTGTGGCGCACAACAACCGATACGCCGCTGGTGCTGGGCGTATGGGCATGCCAGGGAAACGCTCCGATCCGCCTCCTGCGCACGGTACTGGGCGAAGCCGCGCGGCGGGGAACCGCGGAATATGATCGGGGCGAATCCGGCGTGCTCGGGTATACCTACGAGATTCTGAGCGCGGAGTCCGAATGCCTTCGCGCCCTGCACCGGCTGGCGAGGCAATACGCTATCGCCGGAGCCACCGTGGAATCCATTGCTTTTTGCTAGTCGCACCGGTACCCTCGATGCCAGTTCCGATTAACTGGAGCGAAAATGCGGATGCCGAAAGCTTCGATTCGGGAAAGATATCCACCCGGCACCCCGTGCTTTCGGGAAAGACATTCACGTTGGTCGGCAGGGGGCCGTCTTCCACCTCCAGTCGGCACTGCAAGTCTCCCACGCCTTCGGGCAGGTGCACCCGTATCGAGGTAAGCGCCTGAGGAATATCCATCCGAAATTCGATCAGGCATTGAAGCGCGTCCGCCTGATTGAAGTGGATGGAAACCGCGCCAAACCCGTTTGGTGTGAAGAGCGTCACATGTTTCTTGTGCCCGCGCTCGCGCGAACTGGTCCGGACAACCAGGCGCTTGTCCGCCAGATCGAGACGAACATCGGAAAGGGCCGCAATCAGATACCACAGTGAGAGATCGCTCACGTGGCGCGGGGCGCTCCCCCGCCCGTCCGCCGTGGTTTCCGCCAGGATCTCCGCGATCGGCCCACCGGGCTCGCGCTGGAGCCGGCAGCAGGCGTAGCGGAGCGCGTTGTACGTCTGGACCCCACGCCCTCCATGCCAGGACGAAGCCGGAACCTCCCCATCGCCGCCGGGCCACGAAAGCATGGTCAACCGCCCGTCGTGGCGATTGTGGGCTTCAACGGTTTTCAGCGCCCGCGCCACGTGCCGCGCGGGAAAGAGGCCGTCGAAGCCCAGCAGGTCGGCTATCCAGAAAGGATGCAACTGACCCACGTGGCAGGCGGTGCGCAGCTCCGTCTCGGCAACGAGTCCGGTGGGGGCGTCGGGATATAGCATGTAGTACCCGTGATCGGTGTTCCAGAAATACCGCTCGAAGCTGCGCAGGGCGCGGTCCAGCGCCTGTTTGTAAACCGCGGCCTCGTGGAGCTTTTGCCGACGCGCCATGCCTTCGCCCGCCGCCAGGGCAACAATCCATAAGCCCGCCGTGATCACGTTCAGGCCGCTGGCGAAGGCGCAATCGAGACCGGGTGCCTCTTGTTGAATATCGGGAAAGCCGTCGAAGTCCCTGTCCTGGGCGATCATGGCGGCAAGGACGCTCTGGAGGCGGGGCACAACCCGATTGAGAAAAGGCAGGCTCCCGGTGAAGAGGAAGTTTCGCCAGCTCATGGTGACCAGATGGGCGCAGACCTCCACCTGGGCCGCGCCGGGCGACACAAATTCGCCCCCGCTGAAACCTTCGAGGCCCTCGCTGATGCGAACGCTGCGGTCCGCCTCGCCGCTCACGCGCTGGATCACCCGATCCAGGATGTCGAGTTCAAGCCGTGGGTAGAAGAGCAGCAGCCCCATCGACCAGAACCAGCGATCACGCAAGTAGTTGACGCGCATGTCGTCGGCGCTTTCGAAAATCCCGAAGCCGCCGTTGCGCGCATGCAGGGTATTGGTACTGAGCACTTCGCAACTGGCAAGGAGCCGCTTGACGAAGGCGGCGGGAAGGTCCGCAGAGGCGAGCCGCTGTTGCCAACCGCTGATGGCGGCGAAGTAGTACTTGCTGTTTGTCAGTCCTATGCGCGCGACCGCCCGTGCATCCGGATGGTTGTTCGCATAAAAGTTCCCCTCCTCCACGCCATTGACCACATAGCGGGGGCAGTACCAGGAAAAAACAAACTCCACGCTCCGGGTTTGCCCCGGTTCGAGGCGGAACTGGTTGGAGACCGCCCCACAGCGGGGCACACCGTGGCCCGGCGACGTATCGCCGCCGTAGCCGCCGGGCAGGGCAAAGTCCTTCCAGAAGGCCTCCTCCTCGGCGGGGTCCTCGGGATCCCACACGCGCACCGCCGTGCGCATGCTGGCGTTCCAGGGCGTGGCCACGCAGTACTGGCCATCCTGATTGGAGTCGACGGCGCGCGCATCGCCGAAAACGAGGGCATTGGGTGGCACGTCGCCCGGCCGCACTTCCACCGCCTGCGTGGGCTCAATGTGCCCGGTCCTGGAGGAAAGGCGGCGTTCATTGTCCCCACCCGCCCCCCCCCGCATGCGGTCCCAGTCGGCCTGGGTGATCAGCGTGTCGCGCACGATAATCGCCGGGTTCTCGGGAAATGTGCCGGCGCTTTGCCCGCAGGTGTTCTGCCAGTTCAACAGGGCGCCGATCTCCTGTGCTTCGTCGCTCGAGTTCGTGATCTGTATCCCGAAATAAATAAGGGGCAGGGCGGACGCGTCGTAGTCGTAGGGCACCACAGGCGCAAAGGCGCTCCACACCACCTCCACGGGCGCGCCGGGATCGTGCACGCGGCAATCCACAAGCGGATAGTGGGCGCGAAACCGGAGCCCATCCGGGGGCAGCGCGTGGGTCGAGGGCAGCGTGGGGTCGGCGAGTTGGAGACGCCGCAGGTACGCCCCCCCTCGACCCCGTGCGCAGACCGCCAGAAAGGTGTGGGGCGCCACCGGAATACGGTTGGATTCGGTCCGGTTATTGTTCAGGGTGAGGTTGCGGAAACGGCCGTCGGCACACACTTCCACGGCCCCGGCGCCGAGGGTACCGAGGGGCATGCTTTGCAGATGCTGGGGCTTTGATTCGCTCAAGACGGTAACATTCCACGGTCGCACAATCATCGGACCAGTTCGCGGTCCAGTGCTGCGCCGGTCAAGGGGCCATTATAGGCGCAGCGCGGTGGAGCCACAACCCAATAACCCACCGGACGGCAATACGGCCTTCGTCGCGGGGCCGCTAAACCGCCTCCGCCGTCAGGTGCTTCACCATCACGATGGCGTGCTCCGCGCTGACCGCGTAGTAGTTTTTGCGTATCCCGATTTCCTCGAAGCCCATGTTCCGGTAGAGGCCCCGAGCGGGCGCGTTGGACTCGCGGACTTCCAAGCGGATGGTCTTCCCACCCGCCTCCGCACCCCGCGACTCCAGAAAGGTCATAAAAAGGCGCCCGAGCCCCTGCCCGCGAAGGGCGGGGGCCACCGTGATCTTGGTGATGTGGACTTCGTCCAGGATCATCCAGAATCCCCCATAGGCCACCAGGCGCTCATCGTGAAAGGCGAGATAAAAGTGCGAGGGCCCGTTGCGCATTTCCTGGTGAAACATGCCCTGCGTCCAGGGATCGGGGTACGACGCATGCTCCAGCGCGAGAACCTCGGGCAGATGGTCCTTCTGCAGGCGCACATAGCGAAGGCGGGAAATATCGACGGGGTCCAGGGCCGCTTCATCCATGGGCGGGCCTCCCCTCAGGTCGAGGACTGGACGAGTTTCAGGTCCCGGTTGATTTCGGCCTGGGACTTGCGCAGGTAAACCGGGCTGACCAGCGCGGCGTCGGTACTGGCCCCGGCCGCCTGAAGCGCGAGGGCTTCGAGGGCCACGGCGCTGGCCCGGGGCGCGCTCTGGGCCGGAGCGGGGATGACGGCGCGCTCAAAACGGGCGGAAATCGCGGTCCGGTAAAGATCCGCGCCGTCGCCCATCACCGTAAGGCCCGACGCGTCGAATCCGTCCAGGGACGCCAGGGCATCAAGGAGCACATCGATGGAGCAGGCCCGATCTTCAATCACTTTGACGCGTCTCCCGCCTTCGAAGCGATAGACCGCCGCGAAAACTTCCTTCATGCGCGCATCCAGCACGACGGCGAGATGGGAAGGGGCGGCGCAGGGGCAGAGCCGGGTCATGGCGTCGAGCGTGGGAACGGCGACGAGGGGGAGGTCGTTGGCCAAGGCGAGGCCCTTCCATGTGGCCGCGCCGATCCGCAATCCGGTGAAGGAACCCGGCCCGGAGGCAACGGCGAGGAGTTCGATATCCCGCAGGGCCAGCCCCGCCTCGCCCAGCAGCCAGTCCACCGTGGGGAGGAGTCGCTCGGAGTGAAGCCGTCGTCCATCGATGACGGCCTCTGCGAGAAGGGCGTCGTCCCGGAGGAGGGCCACGCTATTGATAGCCGTGCTGGTTTCCGCAGCGAGAATAAGGGGCATCGCTCGGGCCTAGAAGCTTTCGCGGGAGACCGCGACAGGGACGGTATCTTCCGCGACAAAACCGCCCTCTTCTTCGCCGGCCACCAACTCTTTCATACGCTTTCCGGGGCGAAAGGTGACGACGCGCCGCTCCGGGACGGGAACCTGATCGCCCGTGCGGGGGTTGCGCCCGATGCGGGATGCGCGGGTCTTCACTTCGAAGACACCAAAATCGCGCAGTTCCCAGCGCTGACCACTGGCCAGCGACTGGGAGATGGTGTCGAAGGTCCCTTCAATTATCTTGGACACATCGCTCTGAGTCATGCCCAGTTTATTGGCTACCCGAATTACAAGTTCACGCTTGGTCATGGTCACAGCGGTGAACCCTCCTTCCTGCGATTGGATTGCTTCGGAGCTGTCTCTGAAGATCTGGATGAACGAATGAATAAGCGAGCATTATACGAACTGGGGGCGCCGTTGACAAGTCGTTTAACGGTCCAGCCTTAACGATGCTGGCGGCGATTGCCTACCGCCAGCGGGGCCCATGGGGGGCACGGTCACCGAAAATGCACCTCACCGGATAAAAATTGGTGTAACTGATTATATGACATACAATTATGCCTCTTGTCCGCGCCTTCTGCAAGTTTCTGTGCATCCGAGGCACGCCCCGCATCCGCCGGGCGCGATTTGAAACGACCGGGCGCCGTGCACAAGAATAGGATCGGGCGACAATTCATTTGCTGGAAAAGGACAACAATACGATGAAAATGTATGGAAAAGAGTACTCCGTCAAGGAATTACGGCAGCGCGTGGGCAACATGGATCAGGTGGCCGGGGTACGCATCGTTCAACTGGATGATGGCAACGAGCGACCGACGCGGGCGGCCATCCTGCAAACCGGCACGGGACTGGAAGTTACGGTGCTGCTGGATCGCTGCCTGGACATCGCGTCGGCCTCGTATCAGGGTCAGGCCATGGGCTGGCGATCCACCACGGGCGATGTGGCCCCCCAGTACTATGAGGCGGAAGGCATCCGCTGGCTCCGAAGCTATTTCGGTGGCCTGGTGACCACTTGCGGCCTGAATAATGTGGGCGCGCCGGAGGCGGGAAGCGAACTGACGGGCAACGGACTCCATGGCCGGATTTCAAACACCCCCGCGCGGAACATCAAAGTCACGCAGGAATGGCAGGGTGATGATTATGTAATTTCCGTTACGGGAACGATGCGCCAGACGGCCCTCTTTCACGAGAATCTAACACTGACCCGCACCGTGCGCACGAAACTGGGCGCGAAGTGTTTCTGGATCGACGACGTCATCGAGAATGAGGGCTTCCACGATGCGCCCTATATGTTGCTGTACCACTGCAACGTGGGCTGGCCGGCGGTGGACGCGGGGTCGGAGTTGATCGCCCCGAGCCGCCAGGTGGCTCCCCGCGACGCCATCGCCCAGGACGGCAAGGAAGACTGGTACAGATTCCACGGCCCGGTCCACGGCTATGCGGAGAAGGTGTATTTTCACGACATGACACCGGCGGCCGATGGCACGGTAACCGCTGCTATCATCAATGACGGCTTCGCCCGGGGCAATGGCTTTGGCGTGTATGTGAAATACAACCAGGATGCCCTCCCCCGCTTCACCGAATGGAAGATGCTCGGGGAGCAGGACTACGTGGTGGGCCTGGAGCCCTGCAACTGCGGCGTCTTCGGCAGGAAAGTGGACGAAGATCTCGGCCTGCTGAAGTCCCTGAAGCCCGGCGAGCGCTGCGCAGTGTCGCTGGAACTCGGCGCCATCTCCACCGAAGAAGAAGTGGCCGCCCTGCGGCAGGATAGCAGCCGCGTGAACCCCGCGCTAACAGAAAGCTATCTGGACTTCGTGAAGTAGACCAAGAAAAACCGATCGGTCGGATCCGACGGATCCGGCCGATCGGGTTCTGGCAACTATTTCAGCGACTTGCCCTCATAATCCGCCGGGATCTTTGCCCCGAGGAGGTCCAGGGAGGTCACCCCGAGGTCCAGCAGGGTGGCGCCATCCTTCAGGGGCTTGTTGGAGAAGAGGATTCCGGCGGTAAACTCGGGATCGGAGCTCGCATGCTCCCCGCTCCACTTCGCATCATTCACCTGGAAAAGATCTTTCGGCGCGGCGCCGGCAGAAGAGGCCTTTTCCGTCTGGTAGCCCTCGGCGTAGCCCAGTTGCAGATCGGGAGCATCCGCCGTGGCGGCCCCTTTGGGATCGACGTTGACGGCGACGCTGCGGAATACCTTCTCGCCCGTCTCGGGGTCGCTCACCTCTAGCAACTTCGCGCGAATTTCCTCGATCAACGCGGGTGCTTCGGCGGCACTCACGATACCATTCTTCTCCCGGCCCTGGCGATTGAGAAAGATCATGCCGAGCCCGAGTCCGTAGGCCTTGCTCTTGGACCAGTCGTAGGTATAGCCCTTGGTCGCGCCGTTGTAGAAAAAGCGCGTATCGGTAAAGGCCGTGGCCGCGTCGGGCTGACCGGTGACGGTGAGGTACCCGTTGCGCACCAGCCAAGTATTGACGCTGAAGCCTTTTCGAAAACTGTGGAAACCGTGGTCGGACATGATCATGAGGGTGTCGTCGCCCTGAAGCCGTTCCATGACCTTGCCCACAATGCCGTCCATCTTAATGTAGGTATCCTCCACCGCCCGGCCATATTTCTTGAACAGGGCCTCGGTGTATAGGGGATGCTTCGGATCGCGATAGCCCCAGAACATGTGGGCGACCCGATCCGTAGCGGTCCACGCACCGATGAGCAGATCAAAGTTGCCCGCGTCAATCTCGTCGAGCACGAGTTGCTCCTGCCACGCCATGGTGCGTTTCACATCTTCCAGGAACATCTCTTCGGTCATATCTCCGTGTTCGAGGGCCTTGGTGTCATACTCCCAGCCAACGGTCTTGAAAAGACCGTGCTTCCCGGCCAGCTCCGCGGAATAGGTTTCGGGGCTGCTGATGGGAATGTAGGGTTCCTCCGGGTGCATCTGGAGACATGTCATGTAAAGGCGGACGGTCTGGCCCACTTCCGTGGCGAAGTAGCGGCTGATAGCGCGCACGTTGAAGGCGGGCGACAGGGCGAAATCCCACTCGACCCATTCGCTCCACTCCCCTTCTTTGATCGATGCGGTCTTACCCTGGACCGTGAGCGACACCGACTTCGCCGCCGCGTCGACGCTTACCTCCAAGGGCACGGTGGCAAACGTCTTGTCCGGTTTTCGAATACCGGGTACGGCCACGGTACCTTTGCCGCCGCTGAGCTTCAAAGGCAGGCGCACGCCGCCGGCCACCGACTCTTCGGCGGGAAAGGCGGTGGAAAGGGCGAAATAGGTGCTCTGGGTGCCGCGAATATCCGGCACGTCCAGGCCACAGAGCATACGGCACTCGTCGGAGAGATCATCGGCCGGATAGGCAAAGGGCACCAGAAGGGCCTTCACCTTAAAACCCTGATCGGAGGCCGCCTTCCAGAAGCTGTCGCCCTTGCGAAAGCTCGTATAGCCCGCAGGCTTGCTGGGTTTTCCCGACGCGTCCAAGACGACATCGCTCACCTTGCCGAAACCCGGTGCGGGAATATAGGACTTGGGATCGCGCTTAAGGAAGTCGAAGATACCGTGGTTCAGCGGGGACTTGCAGGTGGCGAAGGAAGACCAGGCGGTGGGCGACTGGGGCGGGTTGCTGGAGCCGAGTGGCTGAAAGGTGCCGGAGTCCTTGAGTTTGGAGAGGTTGGGCAGTTCGCCCGCGTCCATCATGGTGGCGGCCACCCCGGGATCGACCCCGTCGAAACCCAGAATGACGACCCGCCCGGCGGACGCGGAAAGAACGAAGGCGCTAAGGGTGGAAAGCACAAGAAGGCGGTATTTCAGCGAGGTCATCGCGGGGACTCTCCTTTTGGGATTTGCTGCCGGTTGTAGTCTTTGGAAGCCATGGTACACGAGCCCCGCGCCGGGGCTCAATTTGAGGCTGGAGGCTGGAGGCTGGAGGCTGGAGGCTGGAGGCTGGAGGCTGGAGGCTGGAGGCTGGAGGGAGAAGGGTGAAGGATGAAGGGTGAAGGATGAAGGGTGAAGGGTGAAGGCAATAGCTGTTCCAGACCCATACGACCCATAAGACCCATTCCCCTCCAGACTCCAGACTCCAGACTCCAGACTCCAGTCTCCAGACCATTCCCCCAACTTTTCTTGCATAACCTGCTGTCTTATCAGTAAGATCACGGTTTAACCCACCCACAGATCCAGCCCTGACCCGGGCTGCCAGGAAAAATTGAATGAGCTCCCCACGCACCCATGTTTCTCTTGATGGTCAATGGACCTTGGTCTACGATGCGCAACATGCGGGTATGAAGGCGCGCTGGTTCGAGGCGATTCCGGAAAAAGACCTCCGGGAAGTAGCCCTTCCTTCGATGCAGTCGCAGGGTATTGCCGCCCAGGGCGGTGTGGGTTGGTTCTTCAAGTCTTTCGATTTCAATCCTGCCTGGCAGGGGCAATCCGCCGAACTCCAGCTCGAAGCCTCCAACTATCCGCTGGAAGCCTGGCTCAACGGCACCCGCCTCGGCAACCACCCCGGCGGCGGCACGCCCGCACGCTTTCCCGTCTCCGCCCACCTTCGCCCAGGCGCGAATCTGATCGCGGTCCGACTGGTCATGGCGGGTCCCGGAGAGGAGCTCGTCGGCGAGCCCGTCCAACGCTACCCCATGGACTCGCTGGGCGGCGTATCCCTTCACCTCATGCCCAAAGCCCATATCGCGTCGATCTTCGTCCAGCCGGATATCCGCCGCAAGCGCGTGATGGCGCTGGTGGAGGCGCCTTCCGGCTGCACGGTGCGCCTGGCGATTGCCGGCACCGCCTGCGCCGTTGAAGGGGAGCCGGGCGAGTTGATTGTGGAATTTCCCGAATTCACGGCCTGGTCGCCCGAGACCCCGGAGTGCTATACGCTCCGGGCGAGCCTGTTGAACAACGGCGGCGAAGTGGACGCCTGCGAAGTCCGCTTCGGCATGCGCGAGTTCACTGTCAAGGACGAACGATTCTATCTGAACAACCGGCCCTTCTTCGTGAAGTCCGTGAGTTGCCTGCCCCAGTACCCCCAGAGCCTGAGGGCCGACAAGCTTTCGGCGCTGTTGCGTCGCGAACTCGGCCTCGTAAGAGATGGCGGCTTCAACACCATTCGTGTGGAAGGCGGACCGGCCCCGGCGGCCCTGCTCCAACTGGCGGCCGAACTCGGCGTGCTGGTCTTCCAGGAGGTTTGCCCGCCGGATCGCGTGGCGCGTACGTCCGACTGGGAGGGTATGACGGAAGCCCTGGTGACGCGCGATCGCAATGAAACCGCGCTGGTGGCGTGGTGCGGACTGCGCGCGCCGAAACCGGGCCGGGCCCAGGAGCACTGCGGCATCAACGAGGTCCGCGCTCTGGATCCGACCCGTCTGATCCTCTGCGACGCCCCGGGCGACCTGGTGCAGGCCCTGGCCCGCCCCTACCGTGACGTGACGGAACCCTTCGAGTCGCTGGAAACGGTCATGGACGCGCCGGTCACTTCGGTATCAAAAGACTACCTGCGACTCTGTGGCGATCCGGAGCGGCTCAACGTTCAGGGCGCCATCGCGGTGGCCGGAGTCGCCCAGTGGAACGACGGCACGGCGGCCGGCGCGGCCCGGGACGAAGCTTTTGCGACGGGATTCGCCCAGCGCCAGGTGGAGCGGTGCTTTGGCACGATCGAGAAGTATGTCGAGGCGGCGCAGAACCTGCAGAACGACGGGCTGCGCGCGCAACTGGACGCGGTGCGCTGCAACGTAAAAATGATGGGCTACGGCGTGCGCCTGTTGTGCGACGGCCCGGATGCAACACCCTTCGGGCTCGCCGACATGAAACGACACGCGAAGCCGGTGCTGAAGGCATTGAAGCCGGTGCAGCAGGAGGTGCGCCCGGTGGTGCTGATGTACAAGAACAATCTGGTGCCCCGCGAAGAGGTGAGCGTTACCATCCTCCTGATCAATGAAGCGCGCCTGGAGGGCCGGGGCGAACTGTCATTGCAGGTGGTGGGCCCCACCAACCAGGTGCTGTGGAAGAAGAAGCGTCTGGTGAAAATTCCCCGCCACGGACGGGAGCTGTGGACGGGCGATATCGCCGCCTCCGGCTCCACGGGCCCCCACCGTTTCGTGGTGCGTCTCATCCAGGACCGGCGGGTCATCGGCGAGAGTTCGGTGAACCTTCACGTGGTACAGCCCATCAAGGCGGACCAGGTGGAGATCAACGTGCTTGCGGCGCGGGGCGCGCTGCGTTCCGCGTGCGGACGCCTGGCGAAGCTGCACAGCGTACTCGCGCCGGTGCATATTGTTCCTAAACTGGCCAACACGATTCGGGCCTATCCCGCAAACGATCTGCTCCAGGTGCTGGCACAGGTCTACGAAGGCGCGGTCGCCATTGTCTTCGGGCCGCCGGAGGACTGGAATGAACTCGCGGAAATGGTGGACGGCAATCTGCGCATCCAGTCGCGGTGTATCACGCAACGGGGAACCGTCGCGCGACACTATGCGAAGTTGCACCCCGTGTTTGACGGACTGCCCTCGCGCGATCTGATGCAGCAACCCTACCAGAATGTGCTGCCGCTACACGCCTTCGAATCCGAGAGTGACGAGGAGATGTCGGGCGTCCATTGCGCGTTCCCGACGGAAACAGGAGAACCGGGCGGCCATTGGTGGGGGGCCAATTTCGTCGTAAGGCGCCTCGGTGGTGGGCGCGTGGTTTTCACGCACCTGCGCATCCTGGAGCACCTCGGCACCGACCCCGTGGCCGATCGCCTCTTCGTAAACCTGGTGAACCATTTTTCGCGTCGTTCGGTGCCCTCGACGGAGACGGCGGCCGCGGATCAAAAGACTGTGGAGTGGATGAACCAGGAGCGGAACAACACCCTGCGCAAGTGGATGGTCCTGGGCAGTTTCCCAAACTGGAACGGGCTCTCCGGGCACAACGCCGTCCATCCCCCGGAAAAGGAAATCGACTTCGAAGCGACCTACCCCGGCTGGTACCGCGCGATTCACTGGAAGCCGTGGTGGACGCGGGACGTCCAGCGCCACACACTGGATTTCCATGCGGCGCTGGAAGCGGATTCGGGCGCCGGCGAACCGAGCCGCTATGGCACGGCCTACGCCTATGCCGAGTTCAGTTGCGACCGGCGTCAGGAAGTCGCGCTCAATTTCGGCTGGGCCCACGGGCTCAAGGTGTGGCTGAACGGCGCCCTGACCCATGAGAGCGAGGGCCAGGCCAACGTCCGGGGCGACGGCTCGCAGACGGCCCTGGGCTGGGTCAAACAGGGAAAGAACACGCTGCTGGTGAAATGCTCCAAGGGACCGGGGCCCTTCGAGTTGTCCTTCGACCTCGAATCGACGGGCACCGTTCCGATCATCATCACATGGTGGAAGTAGGCGCTCAGGGCTTGTATAGCATACCGTAGCGACCGAAAGACTCCAGCCCCGCGCGCGCCACAATTTCGGGATGGACCACACCGGCGTAGATATAGCCCGGCGAGTCCAGCACCGAGGCAAAATTTCGCAGGAAATGCTCCCGCGCGTCGTCTTTATAATACTGGAAGACATTCGCGCAGACGATGACCTGAAAGCGGTGCTTTCGGGGCGCCTTCTTGATGTCGTGGGGCAAAAAGGTCAGGAATCGCCGGATTTCTTCTCGAAACACGATCCGGTCGCCATCCACGTCCGCATAATGTTCGAAATACGGACGAAACTCCCGCCATTCATCCGGCTTCACCTGGTAGGCCCCCTGGCGGGCCCATTCGATGAGCGTCTCGTTGATGTCCGTGCCCACGACCCGCATGGGACACACGGCGCCCAGCCGTTGAAACAGTCGGTGCAGGTACATGGCGTAAGAATAGGACTCGGCGCCATTGGAACAGCACGCGCTCCAGAGTACAAAAGGGGTTTCGGGCTTTAGTTCGAGGTGCTCGGGAACAATCCACTCCTTAAGGGCCTGAAAAGATTTCGCCTCACGGAAAAAACGGGTCGCGTTGGCGACCACCCCCCGCGCATCACGCTCGCGGAAGACCTGGGTGCTGTCGTCCAGCGAGAGGGCCGCTTTGCCGGGATTGCCCTGGGCCGCGGAGGCCACTTCACGGTACACCTCGGCGCGGCCCGTCGTGACGTCAAAGAAAAGCTGGCGGTAGAAGGCCCCGAGAACATCGCTTTCCTGAAAGTGCATGGCGCGTTTCCGCAACGCCGTCCGCCAGGCCTCCAAGTGCCAGGGATTCTCCTCGCTCCCCCCCACCAGCAGACACTCGATGCGCTCAACCGCCACGTCCGCCCGCGCAAATCGGGTGATGGCGCTCTCCAGGTCGGCCTGCGCCATGGCCTGCGCCTTGAGGCGATTGGACTCGTTAAACAGGAGCGCGCCCAGCGCCCCGGACGGATCCCGGAGCAGCAGCGCGGGATAGCGGCGAATATCGTAGCTCAGGAGTCCCCCGCGCACATGGCAACCGGGACTGCGGTCGGCCTTGGCGCCGAAACGGCACTGGGTAATTTGACTGGCCTTGATCATGGATTCGCCCCGGATTCAAACGCGAAGCGCGCTACTTTTTCGGCTTGGAATCTTTCTTCTTGAAGGCCTCCATGGCGTCGGAAGCATTCGAGAGGGCCTTGAGTACGGATTTGGGCGTTTCTACGGGGCCATCTTTTCCCGGCGTGGGCACGGCCTTGTCGGACTTCTTCACGCGGATAGGCGCGGCTTTTTCAGTTCCGGCTTTGGGCGTGTTGGGCCGGAGTGCGGACAATGCCGCCGATGCCGATGCGAGATCGGGGCCCTTGCCAACCGGCCGAGCGGGTGCGGCTTTCGCAGGCGTTGCAGCCTTCTTGGGTGTGGGCTTGGCCTTCGCGGTGGCTGCCCCATCGCTTTTCGCCGCCGGCTTGACGCTTGCGAGCGGTTTCTTCGCCGCGGGCTTCTTCGCCACCGGTTTCTTCGCCGCAGGCCGCTCGGCAGAAACCGGCTTCCGGGCTGAGGGCTTGTTGGCGGTCGTGCGGGCGTCGTCCCGGCTCGCGGGAGCCTTGCTCGCGGGAGCCTTGCTCGCGGGAGCCTTGCTCGCGGGCGCTTTGCGAACCGGGGCTTTCCTGGGGGCGGGCGCTTCGGCGGCGGGCGGCGCCTCGGAGCGGAGCTCCGGTGCAGCCGGCGCTTCGAGACTACGCTGGAGCGGCATCTGCTGGGCCAGGCGCGCGAAGGAATCTCCCGAAAGAATCTCGGCCCGTTCGGCCGGACGAAGTGGCGCCTGGTATCCCGTGGACACCGGGGGTGCTGCCTGAACCATCTGCTCGCGGGAGGAGTGGCCTTCAAACCATCGGGCAATGGGCCCGAATACTTCACGGGGTCCTTCGAGACCAAAGGCCAGATCGCAATGGTTGTAGTCGCGCTTGCAGCCGAGCTCGCGGGAGGCGATAAGAATCCGCTTATCCGCCGCGGGCAGCGCATCAAAGAAGGCTTTGGCCTTGTCGAGGGGCACGAAGGGGTCCAGGGGCGCGAAGATACTGAACAGCGGAATATCGAGGTGCTTCAGCCCCTCTTGCACATCAAGCCGCCCCTGGTCCATACGCCAGCCCGGCGTCCGGATCCAGGTGATGAGATCGCGCAGCACGCCGGGCAGCGGATCTTCGAGCATGTTGTAGAAATGACCCGTATTGAGGCCCCGGGCGATGTTCCGCAGGTTCATGGGGAAGGCCAGGGGGCTGGAGCGAAACAGAAGCGCAAAGGGAATCAGCCCGCGGGAAACTTCACCGGCCAGCGCGGGGTTGAGCTTGATGAGACGGGCCATCCACGGCGACCGGCCAACGCGAACGCCATCGAATCCGATGGGTGAACCGAGGGTGACGCCGCTGGCGATGGAATCGCCGCCAAACTTGAGCACATAGGCGTAAAGCAGCATACCGCCGAGGGACTGGCCGCAATAGTGGATCTTCGCGTAACCCGTTTCCTGCTGCACGAGTCGGATTGCGGCGGGGATATCGTAGTTCAGCAGATCGTCCGTGGTAATCTGATTGCGATGGCGTTCAAAGGGCGCTTCGGAAGAACGGCAACCCCGCAAGTCGACCGTCCAGCAGTCGAAGCCGCGCTCCACGAGATACTCCACCAGGTTGCCGCCCTTGGGCGAGGTGAAGGTGTGCTGGTTGACGTTGGCCCCGTGGACCAGCAGGACGGGCTGTCCGTTGGTGCGGCCCTTGCGATAGCGGCAAACACGGATTTTCCAGAGATCCTGGGTGGTGAGCTTGTAGACTTCTTCGGTGGCGAGCTTTTCTGGAAAGGTAAGCGCCAGCACGCGCCAATACAGCAACACCAGCGCGATGACGCTGGCGAAAACAGCCACACCAATCAACCATGGAACCATACTTCTCGTCCTTCCAATGCTACGGGGATTCTGCCCCGCCACAGGGGATATCATACCCGATGGGCGTGGTCACTTCACCTCGGGGGCCTCATCCTGGCGCAGGCGCGCGTGGATATCCGCCGCCAGGGCTTCGCTGAAACCGGGGAGCGCGGCTATCTCTTCAATGGTGGCTTCGCGCACCTTCGACATGGAGCCGAGTCTGCTCAAGAGCACTTTGGCGCGCTTTGGCCCGATACCGGGAATCTCCACGAGACGATTGCGCAACGTGGCCTTGCCCCGCTTCTTGCGGTGGTAGGTGATGGCGAAGCGGTGCGCCTCATTGCGGATTCGGGCGGCCAACTGAACCACGGGGCCATTTTGCGGGAGAATTATGGGGTTCATGCGACCGGGCACGAAGAAGCGCTCGGGAGAGCGATCCCCCTCCTCCTGGGTGCGCGATTTCGCAATGCCCGCATGGGGCATGTCCTCGATACCCAGATCCTTGAAGACGGCCGTGGCCATGCCGAGCTGCCCCTTGCCACCGTCAATAAGAACGAAATCGGGCAGGTCATTCTCCTCAATGGCGCGGGTATAGCGGCGCATGAGCACTTCCCGCATGCTGGCAAAGTCGTCCTGGCCGTCCACCGTCTTCATCGAGAAGCGTCGGTAGCGGGCCTTGTCGGGCTGGCCGTGGGTGAAAACCACCATGGAGGCCACCGTGTTGGTGCCCTGGATCGTAGAGATATCGAAGCACTCGATGCGCTCGGGAAGTTTGGGAAGCTTCAGGGCCGTCATCATCTCCTTGAGCGTATCCTGATCAGCGGCTTCAGAAAGGCGCTTTTCCTGGAAGCTCTGCTCGGCATTGCGGTTGGCCATTTCGACCAGGGCTACTTTCTCGCCACGCTGGGGCCAGAGTACCTGGACCTTTCCCCCACGCTGCTCGGTCAGGATCTCGCCCAGCACATCCGCGCTCTCCAGGTCGATGGGAACCAGCACTTCGGAAGGGATAGCCGGGGCTTCGCCGTAGTACTGAAGCACGAAGGAGCCCAGGAGATCGTCGAGGGGCATTTCCTGGCGCTTGAAGGAAACATTGCGACCGCCGAGCATCTTGCCGCCGCGATAGAAAATAATCTGAATCGAGGCGAAGTTGCCCTCGTGATAGATGCCGAATACGTCGCGATCTTCCGCACCCGGCACGGCGACGGTGCGCTGACGCTCCAGCGTGCGGCGAAGATCGAAGAGGCGATCCCGCAGGGTGGCGGCTTTCTCGAACTCCAGCTTCGCCGCGCATTCGTTGATCTGGGCAAGAAGCTGCTCTTCGAGGAGCGCGCTCTTACCTTCGAGGATGAGCAGGACTTGATTCAGAATCTCGTGATACTGATCGCGATTCACATACTTCACACAGGGGGCTACGCACTGCTTCATCTGATAATAAAGGCAGGGGCGGGTGCGGTTGTTCAGCACATTGTCCGAGCAGGTGCGCAGGGGAAAAAGGTGCTGCAACTGGCGCAGGGTGTTCCGCACGGAAGAGGCGCTGTGGTACGGACCGAAATAGCGCGCACCATCCTTCTTATAGCGACGCACCACGGTAATCCGGGGAAAATCCTGGCGCGTGTCAATCCGGAGACTTATGAAAGTCTTGTCATCCTTGAGCTGCACATTGTAACGCGGGCGATGCTGCTTGATCAGGCTGTTTTCCAGAAGCAGGGCCTCTTTCTCCGTGGCCGTGACCAGGAACTGGATACGGGACACTCGGCGCATGAGAAACTTCACGCTGTAGCGCGAATCACTGGCGTTGATATACGAACGAATGCGCGCACGAAGGCTCTTGGCTTTGCCCACGTAAATGGGCTTCCCCTTCGCGTCTTCCATGATGTAACAGCCCGGCTCTGTCGGAACCGTGCTGGTATCAAAGTTCGCAACAAATACGTCGGGCGAGGCATCGGGGGATTCAGTCTGGATCTCGATAGCGCTGGTGCTGCGCACAATTTCAGGAGAGGTGCTCATAACCGAGATTCTAGCACACGACCCACGACCCATAAGACCCATAAGACCCAAAATGCTCATTCCCCCGCCCGCGCCACTTGAACCCCACCCCCACGCCCGCTACGATACGCAATAGAGGAGTCCAACCATGTCCAACGCCATCACCCGCACTATCGCCGCCAGGCTGCTTCCACCGCGCCCGCAGGACGGACACAAGGGCAGTTTCGGCCATGTCTTCGTTATTGCCGGATCGCGGGGCTTCTCCGGTGCGGTGCGGCTGGCCTGTGAATCGGCTGGGCGCTCCGGCTGTGGCCTGGTCACGGCGGGCGTCCCCGCGTCGCTGGCGGATATGGCGGCGATCACGCTGCTGGAGTCCATGAGCATGGCCCTGCCCGAAACACCGGACCACACCATCTCTTCCTCGGCTATCGAGTCGGCCCTGACCTTCGCCGCCACGAAGAGCGCGGCGGTGGTGGGTCCGGGAATTTCGACCCATCCGGGGACCTGGGCTTTTGTTCATGGCTTCGTGGCGCAGTGCGCGCCGCCGCTTGTGGTGGACGCCGACGGACTGAACATCATCGCCGAGGATTTGGCCCCGCTGAGCGACCGGGAGACCTGCACGACGATACTGACGCCCCACCCCGGCGAAATGGCGCGCCTGGCCCGGATCTCGTCGCAGGAAGTACAGGAGAATCGTGCGTCTATCGCCCGGCAGCTTGCTTCGGCCACGCAGGCGATCGTGGTGCTCAAGGGGCACGAGACGGTGGTGGCCCACCCGGATGGCACGGTCGCAATAAACACCACGGGCAATCACGGCATGGCCACCGGCGGGACGGGCGATGTGCTCGCGGGCCTTCTCGGCGGCTTGCTGGCCCAGGGCATGAGCGCCTGGGATGCCGCGCGCCTCGGGGTGTGGCTTCATGGTTACGCGGGTGACTGCGCCGCTTCCCAGTTCACCGCGCGGGCCATGCTCGCGCGGGATCTGCTCGCCTGTATCCCCCACGCCTTTGGCGCGCTGGAGACGGTGGGATGACGGAAGGGCTGCGCCAGCTTGGTGAATTTGGACTGATTTCGCGCTTGACGGGTGAACTCCATCCCCGCGGGTCGCTTCGCCTGGGAATCGGTGACGACTGTGCCGAGGTCGAGGTGGGCGATACAGCCCTCCTGCTCACCTGCGACGCGTCACTGGAAGGCGTTCACTTTCACCGCGACTGGGGAACACCCGAGGATCTTGGCTGGAAGGCGGCGGTCTCGGCCCTGAGCGACATCGCGGCCATGGGCGGCCGCGCCAATTTCCTTCTGGTAACCCTGGCCCTGCCGGATGATCTGGACGTGAGCTGGGTGGAAGGGGCTTACAGGGGCATACGCGATGCCGCGGATTTCGCCGGTGCCCAAATCGTGGGCGGCGACACCACCGCTTCCCGTTCGGGCGTGGTTCTCGATTTCAGTGTCGTTGGCGAGGTGGTCGGGCGTGCGGTGCGACGCGACGGCGCGAAGCCCGGCGACCTGCTCGCCATGACAGGCGGCATCGGGGCGCGCGGGGCGGGTCTTCACGCCCTTCTTCACAACGTTGAAGCTCCCGAACTCATAGCGGAGTATCTCCGCCCCTTCCCCCGACTCGTGGAGGGCCGATGGCTGCAATCCCAGGACGCGGTTCACGCGATGATGGATGTTTCCGATGGGCTTCTGCCCGATACGCGCCATATCGCGCGGTCCAGCGGCGTGGGGCTCCACTTGTACGGCGATCGCCTTCCGGCGCACGCTGCGGTGGATCGCTTCTGGACCGATCTCGGCGAAAATTCCGCAGAAAAGCGACTCCGAAGTGGCGAGGAATACGAACTGCTCATCGCCGTTGAGCGGGGAGAGGCCGCCGCCCTGCGCGAGACCTTTCTCCACACCTTCGAGGTGCCCCTGACCTTCGTGGGCGAATGCACCGATGGGCATGAGGGCGTGATGGTCGATGGCAAGCCCGCACACGATGGGGGTTTCGAGCACTTCAGACCGCCGCGCTGACAGCGCACACCAGGGCTTTCACATCAGACGGTCTGGCGATAATTTTGCCGGCTCACGCGCTCAAGGAAAGCCGGACCCAGAATTCTGGGCGGATTTGCGCCGATGAAACCTGTCTGACCGACCGATGCCGAAAGAGCTCGACATCGAAAAAAAACCAGATCCCCCCCGGCTCCCGGGCACCTCTGTCTGCCTTCCGTTTGCCAGTCCGTCTTCACGTTGTCAGTGTCCGTGCTACCCGTGTAATCCGTGGTCAACTTCCCTTCTGATTATTTTGACCACGGATTACACGGATGTGAAGAAAAGCTAAAATACTTCTTGCGATCTCTGCGCTCTCTTGCCACCCCGCTCCGCCCCCGTAGCGACTCCGGCATCTACGTCTCCTGATACTCCGGCACATTCCCCGTCTTCCATTTGATGTTGCAGCCGATGCTGGGCTTCTGACCGTCGGGCGGGGGATCCCCCGCGAGGAGATGATCGACAGCAGTCTTCAAATCGTTGCCGGTGACTTCGATCCCGTTTCCCGGTCGGGCGTCGTCGAACTGGCCACGGTAATAGAGGCGACGCGAACCGTCAAAGAGAAAGAAATCCGGGGTGCAGGCCGCGCGATAGGCCTTGGCAGTCTCCTGCGTGGCGTCGTAGAGGTAGGGGAAGGTATAGCCCTGCGCAATGATTTCGTCCATCATCTTCTCGGGACGGTCGTCTGGATAGTTTTCCACGTCATTCGAATTGATGGCCACGACACTGATGCACTGATCTTGAAAGATCCGCCCGAGGCGGGCGAGCGTGGGCGCAATCAGTTTTACATAGGGGCAGTGATTGCAGATAAACATCACCAGCAGACCACGCTCTTCGTTGAAGTCCGTGAAGTGCATCACACGCCCCGTCGCATCGGGCAGGTTGAAGGGCGTCGCGGGCGTGCCGAGAGGCAGCATGGTGGAAGGGGTACGTGCCATGGAACTCCTTTGAAGGCTGAAGGCTGAAGGCTGAAGGGTGAAGGGTGAAGGGTGAAGGCTGAAGGCTGAAGGGTGAAGTGTGAAGGGTGAAGGGTGAAGGGTGAAGGGTGAAGGGTGAAGGGTGAAGGGTGAAGGATGAAGGATGAAGGGTGAAGGATGAAGGATGAAGGATGAAGGGTGAAGGATGAAGGATGAAGGGTGAAGGATGAAGGGTGAAGGATGAAGGGTGAAGGGTGAAGGGTGAAGGGTGAAGGATGAAGGATGAAGGATGAAGGGTGAAGGATGAAGGATGAAGGATGAAGGATGAAGGATGAAGGCTGAAGGATAAATCTGAGAATCTGGACCAGGACTACAGCGTATTGTCAATTGTCAATTGTCAATTGTCAATTGTCAACTGTCAACTGTCAACTGAAAAGGCCCCGCGGCAATGTTGTCCTCGCCGCGGGGCGCTCAGCGGAAACCTGCGCCTGAGCGCAGGGGAAGAGGGCGACTTACTTGACCGACTTCCGCTCCACCGCCGACTTCTTGCTGTAGGCCGCGTTGTACGCATTCACCCGATCCAGCCAGGTGGACTCGAGGGTCAGGGTGTAGTCGCTCCGCGGCGAAGTGGCTGGGTTCACGTTCAGTTCCTGCTGCACTTCGGTGATCAACGGGCGATAACTGAGCTCGGGGAGCTCGGCTTGCTTTGCCAGCGCTTTCGAACCGGCGCCACGAATCGCAGGCGTGAACTCACGGCCCTTGCGGGGCGCCCGAATGGCCTTCACGAGGTCATGGGGGTTCGTGCCGTACTGATAAAGCTCCACGGGGCCGAATTCACCGGTGCCCAAATCGAGATCCTCAAAGTAGATGTCGTTCGGATTGCCGTTGGCGTCCACATCCTGATACCAGAGCAGGGCGTCGAGCCAATCATAGGCGAGTCCGTCGATGTAATCGCTGGCGCCGAGTATGCGCCCTTCGGAGAAGCCGTCGTTGTAGCCGTCGCTGAAGCCGCCGTCGAGCCATTCCACATGCTCATCCGCGATCAGAAAAGCGCGCCAGTCGGAATTGAAGGCCACGTCGTAGCCCTCGCTGAAGCCGATGGCGAAGGCGTAATCATAGGCCACGAAGTAACCGTCGTTGTAGGCGTACCAGGTTCCGTCGTAGTACCCGGCGTCGTACGATATCTCGTCGAGCACGGGGATCAGATCGCCGGAGTAGTAAATCTCGCCGCCGTCGACGGTGTCATAGCTGTCATCGAAGCCCTGCCAGTATTCATCGTCCTGCGCGAAGCCGACGACGAAGCCGGCGTCGTACTCGGCCTGATCCGTGCCACCGCCGGGGTAGTAGGGGCAGCCGCCCAGGAAGAGCGCCGCGGGAAAGGCGAGCGCCGACAGCACTATCGATTTGATCTGCTTAAGTTGCGTTTTCATGTCCATCACTCCTTGAGTGTTGAAATTGGCTTCGAATCCATTCGACGCCGGTCAGCGGCCACGTCCGCCGCTTTCGCGGCCACCGCTTTCACGGCCGCCGGATGAGCGGCCGCTGCTTTCGCTCCGGCCGCTGTCCACACGGGGCGACTGGAAGCTGGGGGCGCTGTCGTTGCCGCGCGTCGGGGCCTGATAGCTCCGTTCGCTGGCGCGGGGCGCTTCCTGAGGGATGGCCCGGGGCTGTATGTCTTCCCGGGGCGTAACGGGTGAACGGTTGATGGGCGTCGAGCGGTTGTTGTCCGGCACCTGGACGCGGGGCTGCTGGCTCCGCACCGGCTCGGAGTAACGGGGCTGGCGCTCATTCGACACGCTGGGCGCGCTGCGCTCGGGCGCTACCGTGCGGCTCGGGGGCGTGTAGCTCTCGCGCGGCTGGGTCCGCTCACGGGTCGTGGGCGTGGCCGTGCGCACGCTGGGACTGCGCTCCACGAAGCCTTCGCTGCTGCGCGGCGTGGTGGTGCGGCCCGGCGCGGTATCTATCCGGGGCACCGAGGTGCGGGTCGGCGTGCGATCGGGCTCAACCGTGGTGCGGGTGCCGCGGGTCGCGCTGCCTGATTCCGTCTGGGGGACGCGGGTGCGCGTGGCGGGCGCGTCATCGGAACGGTCCGGGGTCACCGTCGGGCCGGATTCCGGCACACGGGTCCGGGTGGGCGCGGTGCGCTGGGTCCGAATCGGTGTCGAGCCGAAACCGGGGTCGATGTCGGTGCGGGCCGTGCGGGAGCGCTCCACAGTGCCGCCCTCGTTGTTTCCGCCGCGGTCAACGCCGCGCGCGGGGGTGCTGGTGCGCGGGGATGTGCTGGTGCGCGGCGATTCGCTGTTGCGGGGCTCAGCGGCCTGGGTGCGGGTGCCGTTCTGCCGATCCCGGGTATTGGAAACGGTTACGGCTTCGCCGTCCCGCGAACCACGCTCGCGGGTATTGGACGCGACGATGGGCTTGCTCCGGGAGGCCCGGGTATAGTCGGGCGCCTGCTGGTCGATCCGCACATTGCGGGTGCGGCTGCCGGCGTCTATCCGAGTGACATCGGTCCGGGAGAATTCGCCACCGGTGCGTGTGGTCCGGCTGAAGGACTCGCGGCCGGACACGGATTCCAGGCTGCGGGCACGCTCACCGGCGGAACGTCCGGAGGTGTAGAGGGTTTCCGCGCCGCGAATCTGTCGGCGGGGCGTATAATCGCGAACGGTGGTCACGGAGTCGTTGTAGGGGACGCGAACATGGGGGCGGCGTCCGCCGGTGTTGATGTTCCAGATGTTGATGGTGATGTCGGGGTTGTCGCAGTAGCGACGGAAGGGGTCGTTGTTCGTGTAGTACACGTAGGACGGTCCCATGTACAGACTGTCCACGTGGCAGTAGGAGGTGCCCAGGTAACCGAAGGCCACGCCGCCGACGCTGAAGTACGCCGAGGTGCTGGGGTACACGGGGCGGTAGTAGCGGTTCACCGGTGCCCATACGAAGTAGTCGCCATACTGCACGGTGGCGCACCAGGCGGGGCTCCACTGGGGGCGATAGCTCCAGACCCAGCCGTAGGTCCGGTGATAGTCCCAGTAGCCATAGTGGGAAGTGACGTAGCAGAAGGGGTAATTGCCCACCCACACGTTGCCCACGTTGCCCACATAGTTCCAATAGCCGTTGTGGTACGGGGTATAGTCTACAACGACGGTCGGACGCCAGCAGGGGGTGTTGTCGATGTACACCCACTCGCCGTAGCGGTCAAGATCGCTTACGCCGATGGTGTCGTTGCTGATGGGCACGGAGGCCGGCGTGTTGCTGCCGCCCGTGGCCAGAAACTCGGCACGTTCGCGGTTCCACTGATCGAAGGCGTCTTCTTCGGTCCGGTCAAAGGGTGTGGGCTCGGAGGGGAGCAGCCCCGCTTCGACAAAGACGCGACGACCCGCATGGGCTTCGACCTGGCCGCCCGCTTCCGTGCGGATCGTGGCCCGGCCCCAGCGCGTGGAGACGGTGGTGACGCCTTCGTTCACGATATCGATGCGGACCGCGGCGTCGTTGTCGATCTCAATGATCGCGGCGGGCGTGTAGAAAACCATGGAACCGGAACTCCGGCTCAGGCGCTGCACGTAAAACGAGCCTATCCAGCCGCGCAGGGTGGCGTTCGGGGGCACGTCCACGACTTCCGCCTTGCTGCCGTCGGCCATGCGCAGGAAAGTCCCGCCGGAAAACTCCACCTCGGAGGTGCCGCCGTTGTCCACCCAGAGGGTATCGCCGGTAAGGACAAGAGTATTGACCGAAGCCGTGCTCCAGTCGCTCTCCTGTCCCCCTTTGATCAGGGTGCCGCCCGCGTCGAAACTGACGCGACCGTGGAGGACGCCCTCCGCACCCGCCGCCAGGGGATACAGGGCGGCAAGCGCGAGGAAACTCGCGATTCGCTTGGTTGTGTTTTGAATGTTCATGGCTGTTGTCCTTTCACCGCATGCCTTGCGTCTACCCTAATGGACGCAGTCTGGCGCGGACTATTCAATCGACACCTTTGGTTTCACCTGATGGCTAAATTCCGGGCGGGCCCCCATGCGAGTCATTCTCGCCAGAATCTCTGGAATCCCTGGAAAGCGTAAGCTGTTTAAATTGAACAAATTGGCGCGATTCGCCCGCAGGTGTTCAATTTCAGCACGTTCTGGCACTTTCGATAGCACCCTGTTACAATGGGACGCCTCAGGGAAGGAGTTCAGGATGGTCCGCTGTCCAAGTTGCTACACAGAGTCGCCCGACGATACCACATTGTGTCCCGTATGCCAGAATGCCTTTGCCGGACACCTTATGATGGACCGTTTTCGGCTGGTGGAGCGGCTCGGCCGGGGCGGCCTGGGATCGGTGTGGCTGGCGGAAGATATACAACTCAACAACGAACCCGTTGCACTTAAAATCCTGAAGCCAGAGCTCTACGATGACCACCGGGCCGTTTCCGACCTCAAACGGGAAGTCCTGCTGACCCGGCGCCTGCGCCACCCGAATATCCTGGGGGTCTACACCTTCTGGGAAACCGAGGCCAACCGCCTCATCACCATGGAATACATCGACGGCAGCAATCTCTCCGAACTGCTCTATGGCCAGCGGCGGCCCTTTGCCCCTGGAGTGATAGTGCCGTGGATTCAGCAGCTCGGGGAGGCCCTGGACTATGCCCACGGCGAGGGTATCCTCCACCGTGACGTCAAACCGGCCAATATCATGGTCGACGAGCAGAACCGGGTCCTGCTTTCGGATTTTGGCATCGCCCGCACCGCCCGCGAGGTGCAGGCGCGCCTGTCCGGAGAATTAACCAGCGGCACCCTGCTCTATGTGAGCCCCGAGCAGCTCATGGGTGAGCGCCTCGACGGCCGCAGCGACCTCTACAGCCTCGCGGCCACCTTCTACGAAATGCTGGCCGGACGTCCCCCCTTCGTCTCCGGCTCCATCATCACCCAGATCCAGTTGAAGCCCGCACCGCCCGTGAACGGGCTGCCCGATCCCATCAATGAGGTGCTTCTGAAGGGGCTGGCCAAAGACCCGAACCGGCGCTACGAAACCTGCGGCGCCTTCTGCCAGGCCCTGATCGATGCGATCGCCGTCTCGGAAGAAGTGGAACAACCCGTCCAGGCGGAATTGTTCAGCGCGCTGGACGAGGCCTGCGCCGAAAGCGTGCGCGAGGCCACCGTCGCCCTGGACCGGCAAGACACCGCCGCCCTGAAGATGCGCCTCGGCATGCTGCTCATCGAAGACGGCCTGCTGACGGAGGACCAGCTCGTGCAGTCGCTGGAGATCCAGAAAGTGGAAGGCGGCCGGCTCGGCGAGATCCTCATGGCCCACCTGGGCCTGGGCGAGGGAGAAATCGCCCGCACCCTGAGTCGCCAGATACAACTCCCCCTGCTCGCCCCCCTGCCCATGGAAGAGATCGACCCCGAAGTCGCCTGGACCATCACCGCCGGCCTCGCCCGCAACCGCGGCTGCCTGCCCCTGAAACACGCCCGCGGCGCCGTGATGGTCGCCATGGCCGACCCCCTCGACCTGCGCACCATCAACGAACTCGAAACCACCTTCGGCGCCACCGTCCACCCCCTCATCACCACCCCCACCGCCCTCGAAGCCGCCATCAGCCAGCTCTGGCCAGCGGAAGCCTAGGCTGGAGGCTTTAGGCTGGAGGCTGGAGTCTGGAGTCTGGAGTCTGGAGTCTGGAGTCTGGAGTCTGGAGTCTGGAGTCTGGAGTCTGGAGTCTGGAGT